>NZ_JBEPPY010000004.1:0-242701 GCF_040547575.1 Marinobacter sp. MBR-99
AGCCGGCATTGAATCGCTTTATTATCGAATTCGGTGACCGTCTGGACGGCCACCTGTAATGGGGTGGGCAGTTACACAGATTTATTTACAGGCTCCTGCCATGAGCCCAAATAGTTAACGGAGAGCTGGCATCTTGCGCTCTGGAATCTGTCCTAACCCTCCAACCCCTTGAAAAACTGCTGGACATTCTCGCTGAGGGTGTCCAGATCATACCCGCCTTCCTGCACCACCAGCGTCGGCAGGCCCAGCTGGCGGATGTGGGTGCTTAATCTGCAGAAGCCCTCGGATGTTACCGAGACCTTGGCCTGCGGGTCGTTTTTGTAGATATCAAAGCCCAGGGTCAGGATCAGTGCATCCGGCTGGTACAGCCGGATTGCGGCCAGGGCCTCCTCAACCTTGGCAAAGAAGTCGTCCTCGCTGGCGCCATGGGGCATCGGCATATTGATGTTGTAGCCGTAACCTTCGCCCTCGCCCCGTTCATCCTCAAAACCACTGACCACCGGATAGAAGTTGGTGGGGTCGCCGTGAATGGAGATGTACAGCACGTCGCTGCGGTCGTAGAAAATCTCCTGTATGCCCTGGCCGTGGTGCATATCGGTATCCAGGATGACAGTGCGCGGAAACCGGCTTTTCATATGCTCGGCGGCAATGGCCGCATTGTTCAGATAACAGAAGCCCCCTGCCGCGTCTTTGCGGGCATGGTGGCCTGGTGGGCGACACACCGCATAGGAGGTGCGTTCACCAGCAATCAGGGCATCCGCCGCGCCCAGGGCGGTCTGGGCCGACCAATAGGCCGCTTTCCAGGTGTTCTCGCCAATCGGGCAGCTGCCGTCCGCCAGGTAACAGGCGGCCTCGGCCAGTATGCCGCGCATGGCATTGGGTGAGCGCACGAAGATATTGGACATCACCTCATCGCCCCAGTCCTCGTTTTCCATCCATCGACGATGGGCGGATTCCAGGAAACGAAGGTAGCCCAGGTCGTGCACCTTCGAAATGGGCGCCGCGCCCTGATCGGCCGGCTGAAGAACCGGAATCCCCATCTCCTTCAAGCCTTCCAGCATCTGGCTGGTGCGGTCGGGAACCTCCTGAGGCTGACGCATCTGACCACGGGTGAAATACGTTTTGGGAATATGCAGATCCTGCGCCGGATGAAAAAATGCCTTCATTGAACCGCCTCCTCGGGAGTCTGGAAATACTCTTCCGAGTATAGGCAGTGACACTGAGGGGTCAACGAATCGCCGGCCGCGTTTTTTACACGCTGCCTTTACAGGCCGGCGATCAGCATCCACTATGAAAGACGTTCCAATACACCCGCGCCCCGTCGCACCCGGGCGCACCCAGGTTATTGAAGAGGAGCCGAAATGATCGAGTCACCACTGCTGAAAAACCTGACAGGCTACATCGGTGGGCGCTGGACCGACAGTGCCGGCGGTAACACCTTTGATGTGTTCAATCCAGCCACCGGCGAAGTGGTTGCCAAAGTGCCGTCCATGTCAGAGCAGGATGTGCTGGATGCCGTCGAAGCAGGCAAGTCTGCGCTCCGGCTCACCAACCCCTGGCCCATCGAGACCCGGCGCAAGTGGCTGGAAGACATTCGCGATGGTTTGAAAGAACATCGCGAGGAAATTGGCCGAATCCTGTGCATGGAGCACGGTAAGCCGTTGAAGGAAGCCCAGGGCGAGGTGGACTACGCTGCGGGTTTCTTCGATTACTGCGCCAAACACGTCAACGCCCTGGATGCCCATACCATCCCTGAGAAGCCCAAGGATTGCACCTGGACCGTTCATTACCGGCCTGTTGGTGTGACCGGGCTGATCGTGCCCTGGAATTTTCCCATTGGCATGATTGCCAAAAAGCTCTCGGCTGCCCTGGCGGCCGGCTGCCCGTCTGTGATCAAGCCGGCCAGTGAAACGCCGCTGACGATGGTGGCCTTCTTCAGCGTGATGGACAAGCTCGGGTTGCCGGATGGCATGGTCAATCTGGTCATGGGCAAGGCCAGCATGATCGGCAAGGTGCTGTGCGAGCACAAAGATGTGCCGATGCTCAGCTTTACCGGTTCCACCGAAGTGGGCCGCCGGTTGATTCTCGATACGGCGGAGCAGGTGAAAAAACTGGCGCTGGAGCTGGGCGGTAATGCACCGTTTATCGTCTTTGACGACGCCGACCTGGACGCCGCTGCTGACAACCTGATCGCCAACAAATTCCGTGGTGGCGGCCAGACCTGCGTGTGCGCCAACCGGATTTTCGTGCATGAAAAGGTCGCGGAAGCTTTTGGCCAGAAGCTGGCTGAGCGGGTTAACAAGATGACCGTTGGCGATGGCATGAAAGACGGGGTCGACATTGGCCCGCTGGTTAACCAGGCCGGTTTCGACAAGGTCAAACGCCACCTTGAAGATGCCCTTGAGAAAGGCGGCAAGCTGGTGGCCGGCAAGCAGCCGGCGGAGTTGGGCAAGGGTCTGTTTTTCCCGCCCACAGTGGTCATGGGCGTAAATCGTGAGATGTGTTGTTATCAGGAGGAAACCTTCGGCCCGCTGGTGCCCATGGCTCTGTTCCGCACTGAGGAAGAAGTCATTGATGCCGGTAATGACACTGAGTTCGGCCTGGCGTCCTACGTGTTCACCGCCGATGCCGAGCGTGCCCAGCGGGTCGCCGCTGGCCTGCGCTTTGGTCACGTTGGCTGGAACACTGGAACCGGCCCCACGCCGGAAGCGCCTTTTGGTGGTATGAAAGCCTCCGGTATTGGCCGTGAAGGTGGTCTGGAAGGCCTGTTTGAGTTTGTGGAAGCGCAGACGGTGCCCAGGGGGTTCTGAGTAAAAGCCCTCAGCCCCTTGGCTATTGGAGGTGTCGCACGGGGGAGGTTCCCCTTCAGGACACGCTACGAGCACCCGCACGCGGGTCCAGCCTGCAATCCTAGATTGCATTCGTTCGGCTGTCGCATGAAGCTTCGCTTCATAAGCGCTCGGCCTCACCCATGTGCGCTTGACTGTGGCCATCCATGGCCACAGACAGTCCTGAAGCGGAACCTCCCCCGCGCTCTTTCTGACTGTGGGTGACGGCTTATCAAATCATAAGCCTGAAATAACGTAGTTTGGCGCCCATCGCGTAATCCAGCCAACTAGCGGAACATACCCCCGCCCGACAAACCTACTTTTCTCCTGTTATACTCTCAGCCCTGTTTATTTAACCAGTAAAAAGCCAGGTGCTATGGACGTATCCCACATTATCGACCCCCTGAACGACGCCCAGCGCGAGGCCGTTACTGCCCAGAACGATCACCTGCTGGTGCTGGCCGGCGCGGGCAGTGGTAAAACCCGTGTACTGGTGCACCGCATTGCCTGGCTGATGACGGTAGACCGGGTACCGCCCACCGGTATCTTGGCGGTGACCTTTACCAACAAGGCCGCCAAGGAGATGCGCTACCGCATCGAGGAGATGATGAACATTCCCTCCCGCGGGTTATGGTTCGGTACCTTTCACGGCATTGCCCACCGCCTGCTGCGCTCCCACTGGAAAGACGCCGGCCTGCCGGAGAATTTCCAGGTGCTGGACAGTGACGACCAGCTGCGCATGATCAAACGGGTGATGCGGGAGTTCCAGATTGATGAAAGCCAGTGGCCGCCCAAGCAGGCCCAGTGGTTTATCAACAGTCAGAAAGACGAAGGCCTGCGGGCGGATCACATCCAGGAAAACCCGGGCGATCACTTCACCAGCACCATGCTGAAAATCTACCGCCAGTATGAAAAGCTCTGCCAACAAGGCGGGCTGGTGGATTTTGGCGAGCTGCTGCTGCGCTCCCACGAACTGTGGTTGCACCGGCCGGAACTGCTGAAGCATTACCAGCAGCGTTTTCAGCATATTCTGGTGGACGAGTTCCAGGACACCAACACCATTCAATACGCCTGGCTGCAGGTGCTGGCCAGCAACCGGGTGCCGCTGACCGTGGTGGGTGACGACGACCAGTCGATTTACGGCTGGCGTGGCGCCAAGATTGAGAACATCCAGCAGTACCAGCGGGACTTTCCCAATGCCCGGCTGGTGCGCCTGGAGCAGAACTACCGCTCCACCCAGATGATCCTGAAGGCTGCCAACTCGGTGATCGCCAACAACCAGGGCCGTTTGGGCAAGGAATTGTGGACCGACGGCCCTGATGGCGAGCCCATCAGCCTGTACGCGGCGTTCAACGAGCAGGATGAAGCCAATTACATTGCCGATTCCATCAATGCCTGGGTCAGCGACGGCAACCTGCGCAGCGAATCGGCCATTCTGTACCGCTCCAACGCCCAGTCCCGGGTGCTGGAAGAGGCGCTGATGCGCCAGGGCATTCCCTACCGGGTATATGGCGGCCTGCGCTTCTACGACCGCCAGGAAATCCGCAACGCCCTGGCTTACCTGCGCCTGGTGCAGTACCACCGGGACGACGCTGCCTTTGAACGGGTAGTGAACATCCCCACCCGGGGCATCGGCGCCAAGAGCCTGGCGGAGTTGCGGGAATACGCCACCGAGCAAGGCATTTCCCTGTGGGAGTCCGCTGAGCGCCTGCTGGCGGCGGGCCAGGTAAAAGGCCGGGCCAAAACCGGGTTGCAGTCGTTTATGGAGATCATCAACGGCTTGTCTGAAATGGTCGGTGAAGCGTCATTGCAGGGGCTGATGAAGCAGGCCATCGAGGCCAGTGGCCTGAAGGACTACCACGCCAGTGAAAAAGGCGAGAAGGGCCAGGCGAGGGTAGAGAACCTGGAAGAACTGGTGAATGCGTTGTCGGATTTCGAGGTGGAAGACGGTGTCGACCCGCTGGCGGAGTTCATCGCCCAGGCAGCACTGGATGCCGGCGAAGCCCAGGCCGATGCCCATGAAGACAGCGTGCAGTTGATGACCCTGCATTCCGCCAAGGGGCTGGAATTTCCGCTGGTGTTTCTGGCGGGCGTGGAGGAAGGCTTGTTCCCTCACAGCATGTCTCTGGAAGAGCCGGGGCGCATGGAAGAAGAGCGGCGCCTGGCTTACGTGGGAATTACCCGGGCGATGAAAAAGCTGGTACTCACTTACGCGGAATCGCGCCGTTTGTACGGGCAGGAAAAGTTCCACGCGCTGTCGCGGTTTGTGCGGGAGATCCCGGCGGATTGTCTGCAGGAAGTGCGGTTGCGCAATACGGTGACGCGCCCGGCGATGGTGGGGCGCCCCAACGAAAGCATGTTCAGCCAGGACTCCGCCCAGCAGTCGGGTTTTAGTCTCGGCCAGCGCGTTCGCCATCCGAAGTTTGGGGAGGGTATTGTGATGAACTCTGAGGGGACCGGGCATCACACTCGCGTGCAGGTGAACTTTGATGAAGGGGCCAAGTGGCTGGTTCTGGCTTATGCTCCGTTGGAAGCCTGCTAGTTGGTGTTTGGTCCGGCTTGGGGATGGCCTGTTTAAAACACGCCTCAAGACGTCCTGTTCGGCTTGGGCTCCGCCAGCCCTGTGCGAGCACCAAAACCGGGAAGGCCTACATCAAGACGGCATAAATCACACCCGCCAATGCGATACGGTAGAGAACGTAGGGCCACATGCCTACCTTGTTCAGCCACTTCAGGAAGAAATGAATGGCGGTGATCGCCATGATAAACGCCGTTACGCCACCGACCAGAAATCCGGTCCAGTCCACTGCTATATCAGACGTCGCAGCCTCCAGAAGCTTCACCGCCGAAGCCAGTGCGGTAATCGGAATCGCCAGCAAAAAGGAAAACCGGGATGCCGTCTGTCGGCTCATGCCCAGCAGCAGGCCGGCGGTGATGGTGGCGCCGGAGCGGGAGGTGCCGGGGATGAGGGCCAGGGCCTGTGCGCAGCCTACCAGAAGAGCATCTTTCCAGGTCAGCGAATCCAGGGTCCGGCCCTTGTTCGGGCGCCAGTCGGCCCAGCCCAGGAGCAGGCCAAAGATCAGGGTAGTGAAGAAAATCACTTCCACCGCCCGCAGTTCGTTGTCGATCATGTCCAGCAAGGCCAGCCCGGCCAGGCCCGCAGGGATGGTGCCGATCACCAGGAACCAGGCCATATTGCCCTGACCAATCATCTGGCGCTTGCCCAGAGATAACAGTCCATCCCGGGTAATGGCGAAAACGTCTTTGCGGAAATAAAGCACCACCGCCAACAGGGTGCCTACGTGAACGGACAGGTCAAAGCCGACACCCTGGTCAGTCCACTCGAAAAAGGCGGGGATAAGGATCAGGTGGCCGGAGCTGGAGATGGGTAGGAACTCGGTCAGCCCCTGAAGAATGCCGAGAAAGAACGCCTGAAAAAAGTCCATGTGGTCCTGTCCGTCTGGTGGGAGAAATCTCTCCCGGTTTGCCAGCGGGCGATAGTATCAGGCGCGGGCGGGGCTGAACAGGCGGTGTGGATTACCCGCAGGACAGGAGCCCTTGCGGGTAATGTTTATCTTGCTCAGGCAGGAAAGTGGCCACGGGTCTTGTTGGCGATGCGAACCAGCATGAGCATCAAGGGTACTTCCACCAGCACCCCCACAACTGTCGCCAGCGCGGCACCCGATTGCAGGCCGAACAGGGCGATGGCGGCGGCTACTGCCAGCTCAAAGAAATTGCTGGCACCGATCATGGCGCCGGGCGCAGCAATGCAGTGGCGTACCTTCCAAAGCTTTGCCCAACCGTAGGCGATGAAAAAGATCAGCACCGTCTGGATGATCAACGGCACGGCAATCAGGGCAATGTGCAGCGGATTTTCCAGAATAACTTCGCCCTGGAACGCGAACAGCAGTACCAGGGTGACGATCAGGGCCGCCGGCGTCACCGGCCCCAGGCGTTTCATGAATACGTCGTCGTACCAGCGCTGGCCGTGCCGGGCAATCAGGATGCGGCGTGTGAAATAGCCGGCGGTCAGCGGAATCACAATATAAAGAAGTACTGATATCAGGACGGTATCCCAGGGTACCTGGATATCCGAAATCCCCAGCAGGAACACCACAATCGGCGCAAAGGCAAACAGCATGATGATGTCGTTCAGGGACACCTGTACCAGGGTGTAGGCGGCGTCGCCACGGGTCAGGTAACTCCAGACAAACACCATGGCAGTGCACGGAGCAGCACCCAGCAGGATGGCGCCGGCCAGGTATTCACTCGCCAGTTCTGGTGCGATGAAGGGCTCAAACACCACCATCAGAAAAAACCAGGCAATGGCAAACATGGTGAAAGGCTTGATCAGCCAATTGACCGTGGTGGTAATGGCAAGCCCTTTGGGCTCTTTTCTCACGCCGACAATGGCGCTGAAATCGATCTGGGCCATCATCGGGAAGATCATCGCCCAGATCAGAATCGCAATGGGAACAGACACCTGTGCATATTCAAAACGGGACAGGGTTTCCGGCACAGACGGCGCCAGTTGGCCCAGTGCCACACCGGCAACAATCGCCAGGGCAACCCAGACAGACAGATAACGTTCAAAAACACCCATGCCGCCGGATGAAGATTCTGCGGCCAGCTCGTTACTGCTCATTGGACTTCCTTGAAGGTGTTGCTGCCAATACCCGACCTGTTGTCGGTGTCTCGAACAGGTTCGGGGCAACGTTGGGAAGGTTCTGGCGTTTCATGATTCCGGTTTCGTCCTTTACGACATCGCCTTGTCACACTATTATGCATAAAATTACATATTCGTAAAATCGTATATCTGGAAATATGGATATGAAGCGTCGAGTCCTATTTGTATGCACTGCAAACAGCGCCCGCTCCATCATGGCGGAGGCCCTGCTCCGGTACATGGCCGGTGACCAGTTTGAAGTGGCCAGTGCCGGCACTCAGCCCACAGAGCCCCACCCCTTGGCAATACAGGTATTGTCGGAGGCCGGCATTGCCACTGATGGGCTGCATAGCAAGCCGCTGGCCGAGCTGAAGGGGCGATACTGGGATTACGTGATTACCCTGTGCGAGAAAGCTGCCCGGGAGTGCACGGTAGTTGGCCAGGGTGCCCAGCAGATTGCCTGGGACTTTCCCGATCCCGCAGAAACCAACCGCCACGCCACCTTTGCCCTGACAATGAGAGAGCTAAAGGAACGCGTCGGCCTGTTTACCCTGGTGCACCAGAAAGAAACCGGCCTCAAGCCCGCTGACTACAACCCGGTGGCCATCTTCAAAGCCCTGGGGGATGAGCTGCGACTGGCGGCCCTGCTGTTGATACAGGACCAGGAAAAACTGTGTGTATGCGAGCTGACCGAAGCCTTCGAGGTGTCGCAGCCCAAGGTCAGCCGCCACCTGGCGAGCCTGCGTGATGCCGGGTTGCTGGAAACCGAGCGTCGTGGCCAATGGGTCTATTATTACCTTAACCCCAGGCTGCCGGACTGGGTGGCGCGGGTTCTGGATGAGACCGCCTGGAGTAACAGGGCATTGATCGAACGCCCCCTGGCGCAGCTTCAAGCCATGGCGGATCGCCCGGTGGTGCGGTGTCCCTGATCATTAACGAATAGACGGATTGCGAAGATCGCAAGGAGAACACCATGAGCAGGATCAAAGTAGGTATTAACGGGTTCGGACGCATTGGCCGGCTGGCGCTGAGGGCTGCCTGGGGCTGGCCGGAACTCGAGTTTGTTGCAATCAATGACCCGGGAGCAGACGCGGCAAGCCTCGCGCACCTGCTGAATTTCGACAGTATCCACGGCCGCTGGAGCCATGAAGCCAGTGCCGATGGCGACGACATGGTGATTGAAGGTCAGCGCCTGCGCGTGACCCGTAACCGGGCCATTTCGGACACCGACTGGTCTGGCTGTGATCTGGTGATTGAAGCCAGCGGCGTGAACAAGAAAGTCGAGGTTTTACAGGCCTACCTGGACCAGGGAGTGAGGCGGGTGGTGGTCAGCGCACCGGTGAAGGAAGCGGGCGCCAAGAACATCGTGCTGGGGGTGAACGAACACATCTTCGACCCGGCCAGCGACCGCATTATCACAGCGGCCTCCTGCACTACCAACTGCCTGGCCCCGGTGGTCAAGGTGATCCATGAGAAACTGGGCATCAAGCACGGTTCCATCACCACTATTCACAGTCTGACCAACACCCAGACCATCATTGATGCGCCCCACAAGGATCTGCGCCGGGCCCGGGCCTGTGGCAGTTCACTGATTCCCACCAGTACCGGCTCAGCCACCGCGATTATCGAGATCTTTCCGGAGCTCAAGGGCCGGCTGGACGGCCACGCGGTGCGGATTCCGCTCACCAACGCATCACTGACCGACTGTGTGTTCGAGGTGGAAACGCCCACAGACAAAGACACAGTAAACCGTTTGTTGAAAGAAGCCGCCGAGGGAGAGTTGAAAGACATCCTGGGCTACGAAGAGCGCCCTCTGGTCTCCATCGATTACAAGACCGACCCGCGCTCCTCCATCGTTGACGCCCTGTCCACGCTGGTGGTTAATGGAACCCAGGTGAAAATCTACGCCTGGTACGACAACGAGTGGGGCTACGCCAACCGCACCGCGGAGCTGGCGCGTAAGGTGGGCCTGGCCTGATATGAATGCCGCCATTCGCCAGTACCTGGTGATCACCGGCAACTACTGGGCCTTCACCCTCACGGATGGAGCCCTGCGGATGCTGGTGGTGCTGCATTTCCACCAGCTCGGGTACTCGCCCCTGGAGATCGCCCTGCTGTTCGTGTTTTACGAGTTTTTCGGGGTGGTGACCAACCTGGTAGGGGGCTATCTGGGCGCCCGTATGGGTCTGAACCGCACCATGAACATCGGGCTGTTTCTGCAGATTGTGGCGCTGGCCATGCTGGCGGTGCCGGCGGCCATGCTGACCGTGCCCTGGGTGATGGCGGCACAGGCGTTGTCTGGTATTGCCAAAGACCTCAACAAGATGTCTGCCAAGAGCGGTATCAAACTGCTGGTGCCGGATGAGCAGCAGGGCACCCTGTACAAGTGGGTGGCCATCCTGACTGGCTCCAAGAACACGCTTAAAGGCGTGGGTTTTTTTCTGGGTGGCGTGCTGTTGATGGCGGCGGGTTTCAAGGGTGCCGTGGTGATTATGGCGGTGGGCCTTGGTCTCGTATGGCTGGCCAGCCTGTTCCTGCTTAAGAAGGAGTTGGGCAAGAGCAAAGCCAAACCCAAGTTCACCGATATCCTGTCCAAGAGCCGTGCCATCAACGTGCTGTCGGCGGCGCGGATGTTCCTGTTCGGGGCCCGGGATGTGTGGTTTGTGGTGGCTTTGCCGGTGTATTTGCACACGGTATTTGGCTGGGATCACTGGCAAGTGGGAGGATTCATGGCCAGTTGGATCATTGGCTACGGCTTTATCCAGACCATAGCGCCCAGGATTACCGGCAATATGGAAGGCAAGAAACCGGCGGTACTCTGGGCCGCGTTCCTTGCGCTGACTCCGGCAGCCATTGCCAGTGGCCTGATGGCGGGCTGGTCGCCGCAGGTGGTTATTGTCGGGGGGCTGTTGCTGTTCGGCGTGCTGTTTGCGATCAACTCCGCCCTGCACAGTTATCTGATTGTCAGCTACGCCAGGGGCGATGGCGTCTCGCTGGATGTGGGGTTTTACTACATGTCCAACGCTGCCGGCCGGTTATTGGGTACCATCCTGTCCGGTTGGGTGTATCAGGTGTCTGGGTTCGAAGCCTGTTTGTGGATTTCGGCGGGGCTGGTGGCCATGGCGGCGTTGCTGTCCATCATGCTGCCTGAGCGGCGGCAGGTGATGGCTTGAGTAGGCGCTAAAAACGAACCACCAGGCCAGCACCGGCTTCCACCTGCAGGTATCCGCTGCTGCGGAACTTGAGCTCACACCCGCCAGAGCAGAACACCGAGCCGCCCGAATCCAGGGCGGTGTAGACACCCCGCAAGTCTAGTCGCAAGCGCAATTGTTCACTCAGGAAAAACTGGTAGCCGCCGCCGAGTGACAGGGCGGCTCGATGGTGGGTGTCGTAGCGGGAATCGTCCGGCTCCAGCCGGGTAACGCCCAGCACGCCGGAGACAAACCCCCCGTAGGTTTTGCCGCCCGGAAAGTAGAGCCCGCCGAACTGCAGCTGGTAGATGGTCAGGTCGATGGAGCGGGTGTCCGGGGCGAACAGGCCGTTGTCCAGCCGGGCCGAGGTGCTTTGCCGGCCAAAGTAGAGTTCCCCCTGTTTGCCCGCTTCCGGCAGGTCGAAGTTGACCACCAGCCCATGGCTCACGGAATCGCGAAAGCGGATCTGGTCATCGGTGCTGGCGCCGGCCGTCTCGATATCCACCGAGCCACCCATGCGGTAACCTGCAAACGGTGACAAACCGATGTCTGCCGTCGCCGGTGATGAGGCCAGCGCCAGGGTGAGTGTGACAGCGGTGAGGGTTCGAATGTTCATGGGCGCCGATACTCTGCGGTCGGTTACTGGCAAGATGGTGTGCAATGGTGTAACCATTACAGATTCGGCAGACCCTGCCAATAGGGCTGAACAAACCGTGTAAAAGGGAGGTGTTATGTCTGAACCCCAAGTGGTTGTGATTACCGGTGCCAACCGTGGCATTGGCCTGGAGCTCGCCCGGCATTATGCGGGGCAGGGCTGCGAAGTGATCGGGGTGTGCAGGCAGTCCTCGGATGAACTGTCAGAAGTGGCCAAGCAGGTGATTGACGGGGTGGATGTCACCACTGAGGCCGGTATTGATGCACTCAAAACCGGCCTTGCGGGCAAGTCCATCAGCCTGCTGATCAACAATGCCGGGCTGTTGCAGGATGAGCAACTGGGCAGCATCGATTTCGATTCCATCCGCACCCAGATGGAAATCAACGCCTATGCACCCCTGAGAGTCACCGAAGCTCTCGTGCCGCTAATCCGTGAAGGGGGCAAGATCGCCAACATCACCAGCCGCATGGGTTCCATTGCCGATAACGACTCCGGCGGCCGCTACGGCTATCGCGCCTCCAAGGCGGCCCTCAATGCCTTCGGTAAATCACTAGCCGTGGACCTCAAACCCAGGGGCATTGCCGTGGCCCAACTGCACCCGGGTTATGTGAAGACCCGAATGGTGAATTTTGGTGGTTTGATCACTCCGGAAGAGTCCGCCAAAGGGCTGGCTGAGCGCATTGCCAACCTGAACCTGGAGAACTCCGGTTCGTTCTGGCACAGCAACGGTGAGGAATTGCCCTGGTGAGCCGGGGCTGCCGGGCACCAAAGTGGTATGGGCAGGTTCTTGGCGGGCGAGCTAGGCTGCAGGCATCATCAAAAAAAAGACAAAATATGATTGGGTTGCTTCGGCGTTACCCCCTGCCAGTGATTGTATTGGCGCAACTGTTTGGCACGTCCCTCTGGTTCAGTATCAATGGGGTCTGGTTATCCCTGTCTGGCGAGTTGGGGCTGGCGGAATCGGATCTGGGGCGGCTTACCCTGTCGGTTCAGGCCGGTTTTATTGTCGGTACGCTGACCCTGGCGGTAACCGGGCTGGCTGACCGTTTTGGCGCCAGTCGGATTTTTCTGGTCTCCAGCGTCCTGGGCGCCCTGGCCAATGCCGGTTTTGTGCTGGTGGCGGGAGTGTTTCCAGTGGACAGCCTGCTGCGATTCGCCACCGGCCTGTGCCTGGCCGGTATTTACCCCTTGGGCATGAAACTGGTCATAGCCTGGACGCCAAACTACGCCGGCGCCGCTCTGGCCTGGCTGGTAGGCATGCTGACACTGGGCACGGCTCTGCCTCACCTGATGCGGGGAGTGACCTTGGGGCTGCCATGGGAATGGCCGTTGCTGGCGGCGTCGGTTCTCGCGCTGGCGGGCGGATTGCTGGTATTCCTGCTGGGGGATGGCCCGCACCTGCCCAAAGCCAATGGCGGGTTGCCGATCAGCCAGGGGCTGGCCGCCCTGCGAATTCCCCGGTTCCGGGCGGTCGCCGGCGGTTACTTTGGCCACATGTGGGAGCTCTATGCGTTCTGGACTCTGGTGCCGTTACTGATTGCCCGGGAGTTAAACCGCCTGGGGCAGGGTGAAGCGCTCGTGCCCTGGCTATCGTTCGCGGTCATCGGTATCGGCGCGGCCGGCTGTATCGGCGGTGGCCGGCTCAGTCGAACCCGGGGCAGTGAGTGGGTGGCGCGGCGGGCGCTGATGGTTTCCGGGGCGCTATGCCTGCTTTACCCATGGTTGAATGGCCAGGCGCCAATACTGCTGATCGCGTTACTGATGATCTGGGGCATCGCCGTGGTGGCGGATTCGCCCCAGTTCTCGGCCCTGGCGGCGGCCACCGCGCCAAAAGAAATCGTGGGTTCCTCACTGGCGGTGATGAATGCCGTCGGTTTTGGCCTGACGTTACCCGCTATCTGGATCACCAGCGGTTTGTGGAGTACCTGGGGCGTTTGGGTGGCGTTACTGTTATTGCCCGGGCCGGTGTTCGGATTGCTGTCGCTGGGCCGAAGCAAGACGCCAGCCTGATATAATCGCCCGATTCAGCCGCCCCACCTGTTACGGATTGCCATGACCCCGCGAATTCTTCTGTTATCCGCCTACGACGCCGCCAGCCACCAGCGCTGGCGGAACCAGCTGGTGGCGATGTGTCCCGACTATCACTGGCAGACTCTGACGCTTCCTCCCCGGTTCTTCCAGTGGCGCATTCGCGGTAACCCGGTAAGCTGGCTGGCCGAGCCATGCCTGTCACAACCCTGGGACCTGATAGTCGCCACGTCCATGGTGGATCTGGCCACCCTGCGGGGCCTGCATCCCCGGCTGGCAACCACTCCATGCCTGCTCTATATGCATGAAAACCAGTTTGCCTTCCCGGTGAGCGAACAGCAGCAGGCTCGGCTGGAGCCGCAGATGGTGAATCTATACAGTGTGCTGGCGGCGGACGCGGTAGCGTTCAACAGCGCCTGGAACCGGGACAGTTTCTTGCGGGGCGTTGACGCCTTACTGAACAAAATGCCCGATGCGGTGCCGCCGGGGGTGGTGCAGGCATTAACAGAGAAATCCCGGGTGCTGCCGGTGCCGATTGAAGACCGCCTGTTTGTCGGCCAGGGGCGCGCGTTGAACTGGCAGTGCCCACATCTGCTCTGGAACCATCGATGGGAATACGATAAGGGGCCGGATCGCTTGCTGGCGTTTTTGCAAACGCTGGCGGGCCGGTCCATGCCCTTTCGTTTGAGTGTGGTGGGGGAGGGCTTCCGCCGTTACCCGGAGGCATTTGACCAGATCCACCGGCAATTTGCAGACCAGATCAAACACTGGGGCTTTTTGGAAAGTCGCGAGCAGTATGACCAGCTGCTGGGCGAGGCGGATATTGTCCTGTCTACTGCATTGCACGACTTTCAGGGCCTGGCGGTGCTGGAAGCCATGGCCTCTGGCTGCGTGGCCCTGGCGCCGGACCGGCTGGCTTACCGGGAATATGTGCCCGAGTCTGGCCGTTACCGGAGTGATGAATCGAGCCCGGAAGCGGAAGCCAGGGCTGCGGTTAACTGCCTGGAACAGATCGTGGTGGATAAACCCGCTTCTACGTCCCCTGATGCCTGGCGGGCGTCTCGGTTGACGGGGCGTTATCAGGCCCTGCTGGATGACCTGATAGCTGGCCGTTAGGTTGGTCTGGCGCCAACTTGCGGGCCTTACAGGCCGTGCCTAGACTGGATATTATCCCGCCGTTTCAACAAGGATGGTATCCATGGAGTTCCGCACCCTCGACGGCAATGAAGCCGTTGCCTCAGTGGCCTATCGGTTGAGTGAAACCATCGCCATCTACCCGATTACTCCGGCCTCTGTCATGGGGGAGCATGCCGACGACTGGGCGGCTCTGGGCAAACCCAACGTTTGGGGCCAGGTACCGGGTGTGGTGGAAATGCAGTCCGAAGCCGGCGCGGCCGGCGCCATGCACGGCGCTTTGCAGGCGGGCTCACTGGTGACTACGTTCACTGCCTCCCAGGGCCTGCTGCTGATGCTGCCCAACCTGTACAAGATTGCCGGCGAGCTGACGCCGTTTTGCATGCACGTGGCCGCCCGCAGCCTGGCCACCCACGCCTTGTCGATCTTTTGTGACCACTCCGATGTCATGAGTGCCCGGGGCACCGGCTTCGCCCTGCTGGCCTCTGGCTCAGTGCAGGAAGCCCAAGACATGGCGGCGATTGGTCACGCAGTCACGCTGGAAAGCCGGGTACCGGTGATGCACTTTTTCGACGGCTTTCGTACCTCCCATGAAATCGCCAAAATCGTCCCGCTCAGCGACGATGAACTGAAAGCACTGGTGCCCTATCAGGGTATTGAGGCCCATCGTAACCGCCGAATGACACCCGACCACCCGGTGTTACGGGGCACCTCCCAGAACCCCGATGCCTTTTTCCAGTCACGGGAAGCTGCCAACCCGTTTTACCAGGCCTTCCCGGAGCATCTGGACGCGGTGATGTCCCGCTTTGCCGACATTACTGGCCGGCAGTATCAGTTGTTCGATTATGTCGGTCACCCGGAGGCCGAGCGGGTCATTATCCTGATGGGATCGGGCGCCGAGTGTACCCATGAAACCGTCGAATGGTTGCTGGCAAAGGGCGAGAAAGTGGGCGTGCTCAAGGTGCGCCTGTTCCGGCCCTTCGCCACCGAGCGCTTCCTCGAGGCGTTACCAGATACCGTGCAGCAGTTGGCGGTACTGGACAGAACCAAGGAGCCCGGTGCCCAGGGCGAGCCACTGCTGCTGGAAGTCAGCGGCGCCCTGATGGAAGCATTCAGCCGGGGTGATCGGCCCCATCTGCCCCGAGTGATCGGTGGCCGTTACGGCTTGTCATCGAGGGAGTTCACTCCGGCCATGGTCTGTGCGGTGTTTGATCAGATGCAGGAGCCAGCGCCGAAAACCCGCTTTACCGTGGGGGTTCGGGACGACGTTACTCATTTGTCCCTGGATGTGGACAGCGAGCTGGATATCGAATCGCCAGACACCCGGCGGGCGCTGTTTTTTGGCCTTGGTGCCGACGGCACCGTCAGCAGCAACAAGGCCAGTATCAAGATTCTGGGGGAGGGCACCGAACTGTTCGCCCAGGGGCACTTTGTTTACGATTCCAAGAAATCCGGTGCCACCACCGTCTCCCATCTGCGCTTCGGGCCGCATCCTATTCGTTCCAGCTACCAGATTGGGCAGGCCCAGTTTGTCGCGGTGCACGCGCCGCAGTTTCTCGAGAAGTTTGACGTGCTGGAACACGCTGCGCCCGGGGCGACAGTGCTCCTGAATGTGCCCTGGCCGGCGGAGCAGGCCTGGGAACAACTGTCGGTGGAAGCCCAGCGGGTGCTGGTGGAGCGCAAAGCCAGATTGTTCGTGATCGACGCCGCCAGCGTAGCCGAACAGGCCGGGCTGGACCGGCGAATCAACACGGTGATGCAGGTATGCTTCTTTGCCCTGGCCGATATCCTGCCCCGTGACGAGGCCATTGCCCATATCAAGGAATCCATTCGCCAGACCTGGGGCCGGCGCGGGCCGGAGGTGGTGCGGCGCAATGTGGAGGCGGTGGATTCCGCCCTGGATAATCTCCACGAAGTGCCGGTGCCTGGTACCGTAACGGCCACTCGGGCCCGGCCCCCGAGAGTGCCGGACGATGCCCCGGACTTCGTGCAGAAAGTTACCCGGCTGCTGATGGATGGTCAGGGCGATAAACTGCCGGTCAGCGCCTTCCCGGTGGATGGCACCTGGCCGACCGGCACCAGCCAGTATGAAAAACGCAGCATTGCCCAGGAGATACCGATCTGGGAATCGGACCTGTGTGTGCAGTGTAATTTCTGCACCATGATCTGCCCCCACACGGCGATCATCAGCAAGGTGTTTGAGCCGGACAGTGCGAAAGATGCGCCCGAAAGCTTCAGTGCGGTACCGGAAACCCACACCCCCGAGCTGGAAGGGCTGGACTACCGGGTTCAGGTAGCCCCGGAGGATTGCACCGGCTGCGGCTTGTGTGTGGAAGTCTGCCCCGCCAAGGACCGCACCCAGCCCAAGCGCAAGGCCATCAACATGCGCCCCGTTGAGGAGCATGTGGAAGATGAGGCCCATAATCTGGCATTCCTGCGCAGCCTGCCGGACGTACCTCGGGACCGAATTCCCCGGGACTTCAAATCCCTACCGTTACTGATTCCCCTGTTCGAGTATTCGGGGGCCTGTGCCGGCTGCGGTGAAACCCCTTACATCCGATTGCTCACCCAGTTGCTGGGCGACCGGCTGATGATTGCCAACGCCACCGGCTGCTCCTCGATCTACGGCGGCAACCTGCCCACCACGCCTTACACGGTGAATGCCGATGGCCGGGGACCTACCTGGAACAACTCGTTGTTCGAGGATGCCGCGGAGCTGGGCCTGGGTATGCGCATGGGGCTGAGCAAACTGGCTGGCCGGGCCCGGCAATTGCTGGAAGACATGAAAGCGCAGCTCCCTGTTGAACTCTACCAGGCCCTGACCGGCCCCTGTGTCACTCTCGACGAGAGCGCCATGGCGGCCCGGCGCGAAGCCGTCGCGCAACTGCGTATCTGGCTCGAAGGCCAACAAGGCTCCGAGGCACAGGAGCTGGATAACCTGGCGGATGAGCTTTGCCCCAAGAGCGTTTGGGTGATTGGTGGCGACGGCTGGGCCTACGACATTGGCTACGGCGGGCTGGACCATGCCCTGGCTTCCGGCCAGAACATCAAGTTGCTGGTGTTGGATACCGAAGTCTATTCCAATACCGGTGGCCAGCAATCCAAGGCCACGCCCATGGGTGCTGTGGCCAAGTTCGCCGCCGCCGGCAAGGAAACCCGCAAGAAAGACCTGGGCCTGCTGGCCATGAGTTATGGCCATGTGTACGTGGCCCAGATTGCCATGCAGTCCCACAGCAACCAGGCCACCAAGGCGCTGCAGGAAGCCGAAAGCTTCGACGGCCCGGCGTTGGTCATTGCCCACAGCCCCTGTATTGCCCACGGCTACGACCTGGTGCATTCCCCGGCGCAGCAGAAGCGGGCGGTGGACAGTTGGGCCTGGCCGCTGTACCGATTTGATCCACGCAGGATTGATGAGGGCCTGCCGCCATTGCAGCTGGATTCCGTGCGTCAGAAAGTGCCAATAAAAGCCTACATGCAGGAAGAGGCCCGGTTCCGGATGCTGGAACTCAGGGACCCGCAGCGATACGAGCTGCTGGCGGCCGCGGCCAGCCAGGCGGCGAAGGATCAGCGCGAGCTGTATATGCAACTGGCGGGCATCCATTTCGAACCCCATGAGTCGCCAGACCATCTGGGCGAGGGAGCCGACTACCATGACTGACCTGACAACCCGCTGGCTTGGGCTCGACCTGCGCTCGCCCCTGGTGGTGGGCGCCAGCCCGCTGACCGACGATCTGGATGCCCTCAAAGCCTGTGTCGAGGCCGGTGCCGGGGCGGTGGTGATGCATTCGCTGTTCGAGGAACAACTGGTGGCGGAGCAGATGGCCGCCCACCGGTTTATCGATTCCCGCATCAACATGGACGCCGAGGCCCGCTCCTTCTTTCCTGAATCCGAGGTGTTTGCCATGGGCTCCGGCAGTTATCTCAAGCGTCTGGAACAGCTTCAGGGTGCCCTGGATGTGCCGGTGATCGCCTCACTCAACGGCATCTCCCCCGGTGGCTGGACCCAACACGCCCGCGAACTGGAAGACGCCGGGGCATCGGCCATCGAACTTAACCTCTACGATCTGGCCACAGCCCCGTCCGATACGGCCACACGCCTGGAAGAGCGCCAGCTTGAGGTGGTGCGTTCGGTGGCCGGTCAGGTCAGCATTCCGGTCAGCGTCAAACTGTCGCTCTTCTATTCCGCGTTGCCGGCCTTTGTGGCCGAGGTGGAAGCGGCCGGTGCCCGGGGACTGGTGTTGTTCAACCGCTTCTATCAGCCGACGATGGATCTGGACGAACTGGAACTGAGCCGGGAAGTGGTGCTGTCCACCAGCGTCGAACTTCCGGTTCGGTTGCACGCCATGGCCATGTTGTTTAATCGCACCACCCTGGAAATGGCGGCCTCTGGTGGCGTTCACAGCGGGGATGATGCGGCCAAGGCGCTCCTGTCCGGTGCGACGGTGGTGCAGGTGGTGTCTGCGTTGCTGGCGGAGGGGCCTTCGGCAATGGCCAGAATTATCGGGGAAATGAACCAGCGCCTGACCAGGATGGGTTATGAAAGCCTTACCGAGGCCCGCGGTGCCTTGTCACTGGACAATGCCCCCAATGCCCAGAACTGGGAACGCCTGAACTATGCTCGCCTGTTGCAGGGCTGGCAGTCCACCGGGGGAACATCATGAGCGAGAACAAAAGCAAACCGGCATGCTTGAGGTGCCTAAAATTTGTTCTATCTCAACTCCAGAAATGGCTTTATGAACTACGCTGGTGTAATGCAGACCTGAACCAGTGCGTTAAGTCACTGAGGATGTGTTCAGCCCTTTGAGGTTCCCGGACAGAGCCTGTCTGCACAATGCGATTCAGGAAAGGAGACGCATCGTGACTGAAGACGAAAAATTGCCAGAAAATCCCGAAACCGACCTTGCTTCCCGATTCCCCACTGCCTACACGATTCTTTTCGGCCTGATTATTCTGGTCGCCGCGCTGACCTGGATTATTCCGGCCGGGCAGTACGAGCGTGCCATGAATGAAGAGGTCGGGCGGGAAGTGGCGGTTCCCGGCACTTACCAGACCGTCGATCCGAATCCCCAGGGGTTCGTTGATGTCCTGCTGGCACCGACTGCCGGCTTCTACGATCCCGACAGTTACGTTGCCAATGCCATCGATGTAGCCCTGTTTGTCCTGTTCCTGGGTGGTTTTTTGGGTGTGATGAACGCCACGGGCGCCATAGATACCGGCATTCGCAGCGCGATGCGGCACCTCAAAGGCCACGAGATCTGGATGATTCCGATATTGATGGTGCTCTTCGCGATCGGTGGCACGACCTACGGCATGGCCGAGGAGACCCTGGCATTCTACGCCATTCTGATCCCGGTGATACTCGCGGCCGGATACGATGCGGTTACGGGTGTTGCCATTATCCTGATCGGCGCGGGCATTGGTGTGTTGGGTTCCACCATCAACCCGTTCGCCACCGTGATTGCAGCGAATGCCGCAGGTATTCCGTTCACTGACGGCATCGTGCTGCGCTTCGTTCTGCTGATTGGTGGTCTTCTCATCTGCATCGGCTACGTGATGCGCTATGCCCACCGGGTAAAAACCGACCCATCGCGATCTGTAGTTGCCAAACAGTGGGCGGCGCACAAGAAGCTGTTTTTGCAGGACGATCATCAGGAGATCCACAGTGCCACCTTGACGACGACCCAGATGATTGCCCTGGTCATCTTCGCCCTGACCTTTGCCGTGATGATCTGGGGTGTGTCCTCCCAGGGCTGGTGGATGGCCCAGATGGGGTCCCTGTTCTTTGGTGCCGCCATCGTCATCGGCATCATTGCGCGTCTTGGCGAGAAGAAACTCACCGGCAGCTTTGTCGATGGGGCCCGGGACCTGCTCGGGGTTGCCCTGGTGGTCGGCCTGGCCCGCGGCATCGTGGTGATCATGGAGCAGGGCATGATCGCCGACACCATCCTGCACAGCGCCGAAACCTCCCTGGGCGGTCTGCCGGAGCTGGCATTTATCAACCTGATGTTCTGGATCGAGGTCGGCATGAGTTTCTTCGTGCCCTCGTCTTCCGGCCTGGCCGTCCTGTCCATGCCGATCCTCGCCCCGCTGGCGGATTTTGCCAACGTAGGCCGGGATCTGGTGGTTACCGCCTACCAGTCTGCCAACGGTCTGGTGAACCTGATCAATCCCACCTTTGCGGTTGTGGTTGGCGGGCTTGCCATCGGGCGGGTGTCCTACGATCGGTGGCTGGCCTTTATCTGGCCGCTGCTGCTTATTCTGACGGTGTTTATCAGCGTGGTCATAAGCCTTGGCGCCATACTGTGAGCATTCGACAAAAGGAGTTTTGTCATGTCTGAACAAACGCTTGGAGTGCATTCTGAAACCGGAACCCTGCGCCAGGTCATTGTCTGCCGGCCGGGGCTGGCTCACCGGCGGTTGACGCCGTCCAACTGCGATGCCCTGTTGTTCGATGATGTGTTCTGGGTCAAGCAGGCCCAGAAAGATCATGACGTGTTTGCCAGCGTGATGCGTGGGCGTGGCGTGGAGGTTCTGGATGTCAACGAATTGCTCGCGGAGACCCTGGCGATTCCTGAGGGGCGGGCGTGGATTCTCGACCACCGGATCAACTGGAACCACATCGGCGTAGGCATGGTGTCGGATTTGCGGGCCTGGATGGACGAGCTGCCGGAAAAAGCACTCGCCGAATTCCTGATCGGTGGTCTGGAGGTGGGGGATCTGCCCTTCGATCCCGTCGGTCTGTTCGGCAACCATCTGGGACGTTTCGGGTTCGTATTGCCTCCGCTGCCCAATTTCCTGTTCACTCGGGACAACAGCGCCTGGGTGTATGGCGGGGTCACCCTGAACCCCATGTATTGGGCCGCGCGCAAACCTGAAACCCTTCTGATGGCGGCTGTCTACAGGTTCCACCCGAAATTTGCCGGTAAGGTGCACGTGCATTGGGGAGACCCTCTGGAAGACCATGGCCTGGCCACCCTGGAGGGTGGGGACGTCATGCCGCTGGGCAATAGGACAGTGCTGGTGGGCATGGGCGAACGATCTTCACCCCAGGCCATAGGCCAGCTGTCAAAAGCCCTGTTTGATGGCGGCATGGTGGATCGAGTGATTGCCTGCCAGTTGCCGAAGTCTCGTTCCGCCATGCATCTGGATACCGTGTTTACCTTCTGCGGCGGCAACGTGGTTACTGCCTTCAAGGAGGTGGCCGATGCTGTGATCTGCTATGACCTCAGGCCTGGAGAGGGCGCCAAAACCCTGGCCTTCAGGCAGGACGACCGGCACCTGTTCGAGGTGGTCGCCGAGATTCTCGGCTACCCAGCTCTGGAGGTTGTACCAACCGGTGGTGACACGCCGGAGGAGCGTGAGCGGGAACAGTGGAACGACGGCAACAATGTGCTGGCCCTGAGCCCCGGGGTAGTTGTCGGCTATGACCGCAACGACGATACCAATGCCGCCCTCTCGGCGGCCGGTGTCGAGGTTCTGACGATACCGGGTGCCGAGCTGGGTCGAGGCCGGGGCGGCGGCCGTTGCATGAGTTGCCCCACCATCCGGGATGCTGTCTGACAGCAAAGGAGACGTCTCATGGCTTTCAATTTAAAGAACCGGCATTTTCTGACGCTTCGGGATTTCACTCCCAGGGAAATCGCCTTTCTGCTCAAACTGTCAGCAGATCTTAAAACCGCGAAGTATGCGGGCACCGAAGTGCCGAAGCTCGAGGGCAAGGACATTGCCCTGATCTTTGAGAAGAACTCTACGCGCACCCGGGTGGGGTTTGAAGTGGCCGCCTTCGACCAGGGCGCGCGGGTAACCTACCTGGGGCCGACCGGTACCCACATCGGCCACAAGGAATCGGTGAAGGACACCGCGAGGGTCCTTGGCCGGGTCTACGATGCCATCGAGTACCGGGGGTTCGGGCAGTCTGTGGTCGAAGAACTGGCCCAGTACGCGGGCGTGCCGGTCTATAACGGGCTGACCAACGAGTTCCATCCGACCCAGATCCTGGCGGACTTCCTGACCATGCAGGAGCACGTGGAAAAGCCGCTTCGGGAAGTGGCTTATGTTTTTATCGGCGATGCCGCCAACAACATGGGCGACAGCCTGCTGATCGGCGGTGCCAAGATGGGTATGGACGTGCGCTTGTGCGCACCGAAGGCATGCTGGCCGGGTCAGGCCGTGCAGGACGAAGCCCGGGCGATCGCGACTGAAACAGGGGCCCGCATCACCATCACTGACGACGTTGATACCGCCGTTGCTGGTGTCGATTTCGTGTATACCGATGTCTGGGTCTCGATGGGTGAGCCGAAAGAAAAGTGGGCCGAACGGATCAAGCTTTTGATGCCGTATCAGGTGAATGCCTCGCTGATGGCAAAAACCGGTAATCCCCGGGTGCGGTTCATGCACTGTCTGCCGGCGTTTCATAACACCGAAACCGTGGTAGGGAAGGAAATACAGGAGACCTATGGCATTGACGCCATGGAGGTGACTGAAGAGGTCTTCGAAAGCCCCGCTTCGATTGTTTTCGACCAGGCCGAGAACCGCATGCACACCATCAAGGCCGTCCTCGTGGCGACCCTGGGAGGCTGACATGCTGGTTGTGGCAGCGTTGGGCGGAAATGCCCTTCTGAAACGCGGAGAGCCGCTGACAGCGGAGATCCAACGCAAAAACGTGAAAACGGCGGCGCTGTCCCTGGCTGGCATTGTCCGGGCCGGCCACGATCTTGTTGTCACCCATGGCAACGGTCCGCAGGTGGGTTTGCTGGCCCTGCAGGGCGCGTCCTACAAACCGGATGAAGCCTACCCGCTGGATGTCCTGGGCGCGGAAACCGAAGGCATGATCGGCTACATGATCGAGCAGGAGCTGGAAAATGCCCTCGGGCATGACAGGCCAGTTGCGACGCTGCTGACACAAGTGGTGGTGGACCCCAAGGACCCTGCCTTCGAAAAACCGACCAAGTTTGTCGGGCCGGTCTATGACCACGAGGAAGCTGAGCGCCGGGCAGCCGGTGCGGGCTGGACGATTGCCCCGGACGGTGACAAATGGCGCCGGGTGGTGCCTTCCCCGAAACCTCTGGAAATACCGGACATGCGCGTACTGAAGTTGTTGCTCGACCAGGGCGTGGTCGTGGTGTGTGCCGGTGGTGGTGGCATACCGGTGCTGCGTCGGGAGGATGGCAGCATGGTAGGTATTGAAGCGGTTATCGACAAGGACGCCGCCAGTGCATTGTTGGCCGGGCAACTGGGGGCCGACGCGTTGCTCCTGTTAACGGATGTGGATGCCGTCTACCGCGATTTTGGTACCGATCAGTCGACGCCGCTTACCGAACTGACAGTGGTCGAGGCGAGGGCACTGGATATGCCGGCCGGCTCCATGGGCCCGAAACTGCAGGCCGCCTGCGATTTTGCCCAGGCAGGCGGGATCAGCGGCATTGGTCGGCTGCAGGACGCGGTGGCGATACTGGAAGGATCGGCGGGCACTCGCGTGTCCGCCGGGTAACAGGCACCGCCATGAGCCCGGATGAGCCCCGGAACGCTGCCAGGGATACTGGCCCAGGGATTGTCGTTGCCATTCGTGGCGGCGTGGTGAGTGTGCGGTTTCCGGAACCGGTGCCCCATATTCGCGAGCTGTTGTACGCCGGCAAGATTGCGCTTGAGGTGGCTGCCCTCGAAGACAGGGGCGTGGTCCGTTGCATGGCACTGGCTCCGGTGAAAGGTCTGGGCCTGGGCATGCCGGTTCGCGCGACGGGGTCATCAATCACAGTACCGGTGGGTGATGCCATTCTGGGCCGGATGCTGAATGTGTTCGGGGCGCCCGTGGATAACCAGCCTGCACCGGCGACCAGTGAGCGTCGCGCTATCCATCAGCTCCCGCCTCTGCTGGAGGATCGTGTGGTCCGAAGCCAGATTCTGGAAACCGGTATCAAGGCCATTGATCTGTTGTCCCCCATCGAGCGGGGTGGCAAAACCGGCCTGTTCGGAGGTGCCGGTGTCGGCAAGACGGTTTTGATCACCGAACTGATCAACAACACCGTGCAGCAGCACAAGGGCGTCAGCCTGTTTTGCGGCATTGGTGAGCGCTCCCGGGAAGCGGAAGAGCTTTACCGGGAAATGGGTGAGGCCGGCGTACTGGAAAACACCGTCATGCTGTTCGGGCAGATGAACGAAGTTCCGGGAGTCCGGTTCCTGATCGGCAAGACCGCACTGGCCATGGCGGAATATTTCCGCGACGAACAGCATCGGGATGTGCTGCTGTTGATCGACAATATTTTTCGCTTTGTCCAGGCCGGTTCGGAAGTCTCTGGACTGCTCGGGCGTATGCCTTCCCGGGTGTGCTATCAGCCGACACTGGCCACTGAACTGGCTGAGCTTGAAGAGCGAATTACCTCAACCCGCCGTGCCGCCATTACCTCGGTTCAGGCGGTCTATGTGCCCGCCGACGACTTCACCGATCCCGCCGCTGCCCATATTTTTTCCCACCTGTCCGGATCGGTGGTGCTGTCCCGGAAGCGCGCCAGCGAAGGTCTTTACCCGGCCATCGATCCTCTGGCGTCGTCGTCGGTCATGCTCACACCATCGGTCGTCGGGCAGAGGCATTACGACATTGCCCGGGCGGTTCGCAGAACCCTGGCCGAATACGAGGAACTTCGGGACATCATCGCCATGCTGGGCATTGAGGAGCTATCGGCGGCTGACCGGACCACCGTGGCCCGTGCCCGTCGTCTGGAACGTTTCCTGACCCAGCCGTTCTTTACCACTGCAGCCTTTACCGGTGCCGAAGGCAAGCGCGTGACCATTGAGGAGACGCTCAACGGCTGCGAAGCCATCCTCGAACAGACTGAATTTGATCAGAATGAGAGTGAATACTACATGATTGGCGCATTGCCGGAGGTGGTTGCATGACCCTCGCTGAACAAATGGAGGTCTGCCTCCGGCTGCCGACCCGCATGCTCTATCAGGGCAAGGCCCGCAAGCTGTTCGCCGTTGCCGAAAACGGCGCTTTTGGCATGCTGCCCAATCACATTGATTTTGTCACCGCGCTGGTGCCGTCGGTGCTGATTCTGACTCTGGACGATGACCGTGAGCAGATTTTCGGTATCGATGAAGGCATTCTCGTGAAACAGGGCCATAAAGTGGATATCGCAATCCGGCGAGGCGCTCAGGGCAAGGATCTGGATACCCTGCATCAGAGTGTCCGCAAGAACTTTGTTGAGGTGGATGAAGACGAACGAGTGGCACGGTCCGCGCTGTCCAGGCTGGAGGCGGGCATGGTGCGCCGGTTTGCCGACCTGCAACGGCCCAAGCCATGAATCCGCAGCGTGGCGCACCAGAGGACGACATAGGGCGCCGGGCCAGGCGCCTGAAGAAGGCCCGGGAAAATCCGGGTGTCAGCCCACTGCGCGGTCTGGGTGCCTTCGGGATGATCGGCTGGTCCATCGCAGTGCCGACCGTCGGTGGTGCTTTTCTGGGGCTCTGGCTGGATCGCACGGTGCCGCAGGATTTCCCCTGGGTGCTCGCCCTGATTCTGGGCGGCGTGACCCTGGGTGGTTTCATTGCCTGGGCGTGGATCGGCAGGGAAAGCAAGGGAGAGGAGGGTGAGGACCATGATGATCATTGACTGGCCGGACGTGCTTTGGGGTTTTGGTGTCGGCGTGGCTGTGAGCATTCCGTATTTCGCGGGCCTGGCAGCGAGTGTGCGTTTTGCCCTGGGTTCTTCCCGACCAGCAGCGGTACTTCTGCCCAGTGCTGTGGTGCGCATCGGCCTGCTGCTGGCGGCGGGCTGGCTGGTGACAGGGGGCGGGACCCTGGTCTGGGCTTTCGCAGGCTACGGGGCGGCATTTTTCCTGGTGCGCTACCTTGCCACCTTACTGGCACGAACACCGCACCCGGAGGAAGTCTGATGGAACTGACGCCCGATGAAACAACGCTTTTCAGCGTCTGGGGCCTGGATATCAATGCGACAGTGGGTTTTACCTGGATCGTCATGATCCTGCTCACGATCACGTCCATCCTGATCACCCGGAATTTGCGTCCGGATGTGCCACCGAACCGCTGGAGAACCACCCTGGAAGTGATTGTAACCGCGATCCAGAGCCAGATTGAGGAAATCTCCCCGCGTGCCTCTCGCCATGTGCTCTATTTTTCCGGAACGCTGTTCCTGTTTATTGCATTTTCGAACCTGTTGCTGATTGTGCCGGGCTTCAGGCCCCCAACGGCCTCGCTTTCAACCACTGCGGCCCTGGCGCTATCGGTTCTGATTGCTGTGCCACTGTTCGGTATTACCCGGCAGGGTATCGGCGGTTATCTGAAAACCTACATCCAGCCCTCGGTAGTGATGCTTCCGTTCAATGTCATCAGCGAGTTCTCGCGTGGCATCTCCCTGGCCATACGTCTGTATGGCAACGTGATGAGCGGTGCGGTGATCGCCGGCATCCTGCTGGGCATTGCACCCTTCTTTTTTCCTGTGGTCATGGACGTGCTCGGGTTGCTGACGGGCCTGATCCAGGCCTACATCTTCGCCATCCTGGCGACGGTCTATATCTCATCGGCGACAGCCACCGCCACCGCTGAAAAGCCTCTGCCCAAGGAGAAAGAAAAATGAGTGACCTTGCCCTGATTGCTGCGGTTTCGATTCTGACCGCTGGCCTGTCCGTGGCTTTTGGTGCAATCGGTCCGGCGCTCGGCGAGGGCCGGGCTGCGGCGGCGGCCCTTTCCGCTATTGCCCAGCAACCGGACTCCGCTTCCACCTTGTCACGAACCCTGTTCGTGAGCCTTGCCATGATCGAATCCACGGCCATCTACTGTTTTGTTGTGGCGATGATTGTCCTGTTTGCCAATCCGTTCTGGGATCAGGCGCTGCAGGCCGCCCAGTCGGCGGCAGGATGAATCATGTCCGTTGACTGGATCACGGTGCTGGCCCAGATCGGCAATTTCCTGGTGCTGGTCTGGTTATTGAAGCGCTTTCTGTACAAACCCATCCTGAACGGTATTGATGCCCGTGAGTCAGAAATCGCAGCCCGGATGGGAGAGGCGGAGATCGCGCGGAAGCAGGCCGCTGCAGCTGAAGCCGCATTTCTCAAGCAGAAGCAGGCATTGCTGGCGGATAACTCCGAGCATGCCGAGCGGATTCGTCAGCAAGCGGAAAAGGAGAAAGACGCTCTGCTCATCGCCACACGGGAGAATCTGGAACGGGAAAAACAGGAATGGCAGGCACATCTGAATGCCGAGCGGGACCGATTCATCAGCGAACTGCACCTGGCCAGCGCTGAAACACTTTACCAACTGGTGCGACGGGCCCTGCGAGACCTGGCGGATGAGAATCTGGAGGAACGTATCGGATTGCATGTGATCGGTAAGCTGGAACCTATGACGCCAGAGCTGGCCTCCGCCGCCGGCAACGCCGAACAGGCAGTCGCGACTACTCATAAGCCGCTCCCGGACAAGACGCAGGAAAAGCTTCGAACGGCGTTGGCGGGCATGGCCCCGGACCTTCAATTGAGCTTCACGACAGACCCACGTCAGGCGCCGGGGCTGATCCTGCGTATTGGCAGTGTCCAGGTGGCCTGGACCGTCGACAGTTACACCGATGAGCTGACCGGGATGTTATCGGAACGGTTGGCGTCCGGTGGCACCGGGTGGATGAAAAATCATGGCTGAGAAACCGGAGTCCCCGGCCAGGAACTTTCTTGGTGCTCTACTGGACGGCCCAACGCCGTCCCCGGCACTGACCGAGGTAGGTACCGTTGCTGAGGTGGGTGATGGTATCGCTGTCGTCTCTGGCCTTGCCCGGGCCCTCGCTGACGAGCTGCTGGTGTTCGCTTCGGGTGTGCGGGGTGTGGTGCTGGATCTGGAGCCGGATCGGCTGGGCGTGATTCTGCTGGGGCCTTCAGATCGGGTAACGTCGGGGGAGGATGTCTGGCGGACCCACAAAGTTTTCAGTGTGCCGGTCGGCACAGGCCTTATTGGCCGCATTCTCGATGCCACCGGAGGTCCGCGGGATGGCAACGGGGCTGTGGCGTCGACCGCTGAGCGACCGGTGGAGGCCAGCGCGCCCGGCATACTGAGTCGGGCACCGGTAAACAGACCGCTGGCCACTGGTATCAAGGTCATTGACGGTGCGGTCCCAATCGGGTTGGGCCAGAGGGAACTCATCATTGGTGACCGACAGACCGGGAAAACGTCCATTGCGATCGACACGATTCTCAACCAGGCCCGCTCAGACGCACTGAGTATTTACTGTGCAATCGGCCAGCGCGGAGACGCGGTTGCCCGAGTCATTGAAATCTTGCGGGAAAGCGGCCAGCTTGCCAGTACCATTGTGATTGCAGCGGGGGATGAAGACGCGCCCGGGCTGGCCTATGTCGCGCCCTATACAGCGATGACGATGGCGGAATACTTTTCGGATCAGGGGCGGGACGTGCTGGTGGTTTTCGACGATCTGACCCACCATGCCCGCTCTTATCGCGAGCTGTCTCTGTTGCTGCGACGCCCACCGGGCCGGGAAGCTTTCCCCGGGGATATATTCTACGTGCATGCCCGATTGCTGGAACGAGCCGGTCAATTCACCCCGGAAGCGGGGGGTGGCTCCATCACGGCGCTCCCCGTTGTCGAAACCCAGGCGGAGAATCTGTCCGCCTACATTCCGACCAATCTCATTTCGATTACCGACGGGCAGATCTACCTGTCCCCCAGGCTGGTGCGAAAAAACCAGTTCCCTGCGGTGGATATCGGGCTATCGGTATCGCGGGTCGGGGGAAAGGCACAGCACCGGGCCTTCCGGGAAGTGGCCGGCAACCTGCGTGTCACCCTGTCCCAATTTGAGGAGCTGGAGGATTTTGCCCGATTCGGAACCCGGCTGGATGACAACACCAGGGCCCGTTTGAGCCGCGGAGCTGCCGTGCGGACCGCATTGCGACAGCCGGAGCGGGATCCCATGCCTGCTGTCGAGCAGTTGCTGGTATTGATGGCTGCCCTGGAAGGGCTGCTCGATGGCCTGCCGGAAAAGGACGTTGCCGAGGTTATGGTCAGGATGCGCAAAAGCGTTGGCGATTCCCTGAACGATGTCGCTGAGACCATCCGTCAGAATCGCTCGCTGGAGGACGAGGAAAAGCAAAGCCTTCTGAGGGTAGCTCGGGCTGCCCTGAGAACACCGGGGGACGACCATCATGGCCCAGACGCTTGAAACCCTGTCCA
Source organism: Marinobacter sp. MBR-99 (assembly GCF_040547575.1). NCBI lineage: Bacteria > Pseudomonadati > Pseudomonadota > Gammaproteobacteria > Pseudomonadales > Marinobacteraceae > Marinobacter > Marinobacter sp. MBR-99. The sequence continues at coordinate 29,686 of NZ_JBEPPY010000004.1, forward strand.
GACGGACGGAAACCCTGAGCAGTATTCGCGGCATTGTTCACACCATGAAAACCATGTCTGCGATCAACGCCGTGCCCTATGAGCACGCTGCCCGGTCCATTGAGTCCTTTCATCAGACAGTGCTGGCCGGCATTCGGGCGTTCGTTGCCAAAACCGGGCCTATTTCGGTACCGGCAGTGGCGAAGGCGGAGCCGCTGCTGGTGGTGTTCGGTTCTGATCATGGTCTGTGTGGCAACTACAACGAGGTGCTTGCTGAAAGCGCACGATCGGAAGCGTTGAAGATGGGCGGTCATTCCCGGGTGCTGTGTGTGGGTGCCCGCATGAGCGATGCCCTCGCCGATCAGGGGATCAGTCCCGAGTTTACCTTTCTTCCACCGGCCTCGGCCGATGGTATCGGGCGTCTGGCCCGCGACATAGTGACCCGACTGGACGAAATCGGAGGCGGCGATGTGCAGAACAGGATTGCCGTTACCCTCGTGTTCACCCGGCGGGCCGAAAACGGACAGCGTGAATCCGAAGTGAGCCAGTTGTTGCCGCTGGACCCCTCGTTGCTTTCGGATTCCGCGAACTCTGGGTGGCAATCCCGTTCCCTCCCTGACTATTCGATGCAGCCGACGCCCTTGCTCGCAGCGCTGCTGCGCAACCATATATTTGCCAGCGTTTTTCGTGCATCGGCGGAAGCGATGGTTACTGAAAACGCGGCAAGGCTGGCATTGATGCAGCAGGCAGAACAAGCGGTTGATGATCGGTTGGAGGTGGTTGGGGGGCAGTTCCGGCTGGTGCGTCAGGATGAAATTACCAACGAACTTATGGACATTATTATCGGATTTGAGGCTCTGAAAAAGAAAACGCGCGCAATTTGAGAGGGGCTGCAGCCAGATTTTTGGTGGTTCGTTTCTGGTGAGCTTCTGTGCGGGCGATTTCTTGCTGTACCGCCTGCTCGATGAGGTGATTGACCTGCTGGAGACCTACCGGGAGATGACCAGTGGCATGCTGGATATCTACCTTTCCAGCGTAAGCGTTCGAATGAACGACATCATGCGTGTGTTGACCATGATCGCGACCATCCTTAATACCGCTGGCCCCGGGCAAGCCGAATAATCGGCTCAGCGCCTTGCCGATCAATGCCGCTAATAAGCCGCCAGATAGATCCAGACCTGACGACGTTCAAGCAAGTCTTTCGTGCCGGGCCGTGTGTCAGAGCGACTGGTCTGGTACTTCCCGAATACGGCCGTGCTCATCGATCGCGACGTACACGAACAGGCCTTCGGTCACCTTGCGCGGGTTTTTTGAGGCACGGTCAAGGGTCCACACCTCCACATTGATTTTCATGGAACTGCGGCCGATATCCACCAGCTCGCAATAACAGCCCACCTGGGAGCCCACCCGCAACGGTGACAGAAATTCCATCCGGTCCATGGCCACGGTGGCGTTGCGGCCTTGTGAAACACGACCGGCCATCGTCGCGGCGGCTATGTCCATCTGTTTCACCAGCCAGCCGGCGAACACATCGCCGTTGGGGTTGGTGTCAGAGGGCAGGGGCACCACTTGCAGGGTGAGTTCCCCGCGGGGTTGGGGTTTGTCGTCATCGTATGCAGTCATGGAAGTCGCCTGTAGATGCTTATGCGTTGTTTTCCCTGCATGGTAACGGGCTGGTGGCGTGCTGCAAGAAAATTTGAACAAAGACGTCTATATTTCAAAGGCTGTAACAAAGTTGTCACAGACGCTCCTTAGGATGCACTCATCGGTAAAGCAGATCCATACACAACGTCCACCGATAATGGAGACTTAACGTGATGAAACTGAAAGCAGCTCTTGCCTCTGTTGCCCTGGCAGGCAGCATTGCGGCGGTATCTACCCCGGCCATGGCCCGCGATACCATTAACATTGTGGGTTCTTCCACTGTTTACCCGTTCGCCACTGTGGTTGCCGAGCGTTTTGGTCGTAACACCGATTTCCCGACACCGAAACTGGAATCCACCGGTTCCGGCGGTGGTCTGAAACTGTTCTGCGCCGGTGTTGGTACCCAGCACCCGGACATCACTAACTCCTCCCGTCGCATGAAAACCAGCGAGTTTCAGGATTGCCAGAAAAACGGCGTGAAGGAAGTGACTGAGGTTCGTATCGGCTCAGACGGCATCGTGCTTGCCAACTCCGCGCAAGCCGAGAAGATGGACATTTCCCTCGAGCAGCTGTTCCTGGCCCTCGCGAAAGACGTCCCCAACCCGCAGGGTGGCGAGAATCTGGTGCCGAACCCCTACAAAAAGTGGAGCGACATCGACTCCAGTCTTCCGAACCTCGAAATCAGCGTAATGGGTCCCCCTCCGACTTCCGGTACCCGTGATGCGTTTGTTGAAATCGCAATGGAAGGTGGTTGTAAGAACTTTGCCGCCATCAAGGCGCTGGGCAAAGACGAGCAGAAGTCTGCCTGCCACAGCCTGCGTGAAGACGGCGCATTCATCGAGGCAGGTGAAAATGACAACCTGATCGTTCAGCGTCTGGCCCGTGACACTGGTACTTTCGGTATCTTCGGCTATAGCTTCCTGGACGAAAACCGTGGCCAGATTCAGGCCAGCACCATCGGCGGTGTTGAGCCCAACCAGGACACCATCGGCGATGACAGCTACCCGGTTGCTCGCTCCATGTACTTCTATGTGAAGAAGGCGCACGTAGGTGTGGTTCCCGGCATCCAGGAATACGTAGCCGAGTTCACCAGCGAAGGCGCCTGGGGTGATAACGGCTACCTGGTAGACGTTGGCCTGATCCCGAACCCACGTGCTGTTCGCATGCAGGCGGCCAAGGATGCCAAAGCCCTGAAAGCCATGACTGGCAACGAGCTGTAAGGCTCGCTCAGGCAGGATCAAGGATGATCGGAAACCATGGGAACGCAGCCGTTTGGCTGCGTTCCTTTGTCGTATTTAGTAAAGATCCTCCGGGTTTGCTGGCACAATAGACCAGCCCAAAACCCTTCCAGGAAAGAGACAGTTATGCAGTCGGCCAATTTGTTGCCTATCGTTCTGGTGCTAGCCGTGGTGGCCTACACTCTTGCCTACATGCGGTCGCGCGCGGTGGCGGAGCCTCTCGGTGGCATCCGGAACCTCAAATCACTGCCGTTTTATTATGCCGCGAGGGCGGCGTTGTGGTGCGGCATACCTGCGTTGATTACGCTCGGGTTATGGGCCAGCTTTGAAGGCAGGGTTATCCAGAATATGGTTATCGGTTCCCTGCCGCCGGAAGCCATACCGCAGTCGGCCGGTCAGGCCAGCCTTGTGGTCTCCCAGATTAGCAATGTGGCAGCGGGAAAGCTGAACCCGGAGTTCGTGCCGGAGCATATCGCCGGTGCCGCAGCCCTGCTTGAAAATCTTCGGGGTCAGAGCCGGAATTTCAAAACCATTCTGGTACTTCTGATTGCTGTGCTCGGTGCCGTGGTGGCCTGGTTCCGTGTGGCGCCACACATCAACGCAAGAAAGAGTGTGGAAACCACCCTGCGCAGAATATTCTTCGTATGCGCCGCCGTGGCGGTTATGACCACGGTGGGTATTATTTTCTCGGTGATCTTCGAGACAGTTCGCTTTTTCGGCAAGGTTCCCTTCTGGGAGTTTTTCCTGGGCGCGAACTGGAGCCCGCAAACGGCCCTGCGCGCCGATCAGGTCGGAGCTGATGGCTCTTTCGGTATGATTCCCCTGTTCACCGGCACCTTGCTGATCTCTGCCATTGCCCTGTTGGTGGCGGTGCCCGTGGGTCTGTTGTCTGCCGTGTTTCTGTCGGAGTATGCCAGCAGGAATGCCCGGGCCGTTATCAAACCTCTGATGGAAATGCTGGCCGGTATCCCGACAGTGGTTTATGGCTTTTTCGCCGCCCTGACAGTAGCGCCGTTCATCCGGGACCTGGCGGAAACCGTCGGCCTGAGCGCGTCTTCACAGAGTGCTCTGGCCGCTGGACTGGTCATGGGTGTGATGATTATCCCATTTGTGTCTTCATTATCAGACGATGTGATCAACGCAGTACCCCAGACCCTGCGGGATGGTTCACTGGCGCTGGGTGCTACTCAGTCCGAAACCATGAAACAGGTGATTTTCCCGGCTGCACTGCCCGGTATCATGGGCGGTATTCTCTTGGCCGCCTCGCGGGCAATCGGCGAAACCATGATTGTGGTGATGGCGGCGGGCCTGGCGGCCAATCTCACTGCCAACCCGCTGGAATCAGTGACCACCGTCACCGTGCAGATTGTCACCCTGCTGACCGGTGACCAGGAGTTTGACAGCGCCAAGACTCTGGCAGCCTTTGCTCTGGGCATGATGCTGTTCGTGGTAACCCTGATTCTGAATGTGATTGCTCTCAAGATTGTGCGCAAGTATAGGGAACAGTATGACTGATCAACGTTCGCAGGCGGAGCTTGTCCGCCAGTCCCTGAAACGCCGGTATCGCAAGGAGCGTCGGTTCCGCGTCTACGGCATGATGGCAATTGCCATCGCACTTTCGGCGCTGGTCATCCTGTTCGCCGACATCATCGGCAAGGGCTACACCGGGTTTATCAAAACCACCATCACCCTGGATGTTCACCTGGATGGTGAGGCGATGTACCTGGATGACCCCACCGACGCCGATCAGCGTTCCATGGCGGATTTCAGTGCGCCGATTATCAACGCACTCGGTGAACTCATCCCGGGCGTGGAGGATCGCGCCGCCCAGCGGGAGTTAAGCCGTCTGGTCGGCAGTTATGGCGCCAACCAGATCCGGGATCTGCTCCGTGATCAGCCTGAACTGCTTGGAACCACCCAGACTATGACTTTCCTGGCTCATGACCGGGTGTCAGTGTATGTGAAGCACGCGGATAACGAGAACTACAGCGTGCGGCTGTCGGACCAGCAGATTGAGTGGGTGGACTACCTGGTCGAGCGAGGGGTGATACAGACCGCCTTCAATGATGTCTTTTTCCGCTCAGGAGACTCCCGTGAACCTTCCAACGCGGGCATTCTTGGCGCCATCGTCGGGTCATTGCTGACCATGGTGGTAACGCTGGTTATCGCCTTCCCGGTTGGCGTAGCTGCCGCCGTGTATCTGGAGGAGTTTGCGCCCCAGAACAAGCTGACCGACTTTATCGAGGTGAACATCAACAACCTGGCGGCCGTGCCCTCCATCATTTTTGGTTTGCTGGGTCTGGCGGTGTTTATCGGTTTGTTCGGCATGCCCCGTTCGGTTCCGGTGGTCGGTGGCTTGGTGCTCGCCCTGATGACTCTGCCCACCATCATCATTTCCAGCCGCGCAGCCATCAAAAGCGTGCCACCCTCCATTCGTGAGGCTGCGGAAGGTATCGGGGCTTCCAAGATGCAGGTCGTGCTCCACCACGTGGTACCCCTGGCGATGCCGGGTATGATGACCGGTTCCATCATTGGCATGGCACAGGCCCTGGGTGAAACCGCCCCGCTGCTGCTGATTGGCATGGTGGCGTTTATTGTGGAGATTCCGGATGGCTTCTTCAGTTCCGCCACGGTTCTGCCGGTACAGATCTATCTATGGGCCAGCAGTGCAGAGCAGGGTTTTATTGAATTGGCGTCAGCAGGCATCATGATCCTGCTGACCTTCATGATCAGTATGAACGCACTGGCCATCTGGCTGCGCAAACGTCTTGAGCGCCGGTGGTAAGGAGAGTAGTAATGAATACCATGAATCCGACAATCACAGGTGAGGCGGATATGCCGGAAACTAGAGTGACCCCGGCTCAGGACGAGCGGCCAGCGGAAACTGTCATAGAGGAAGGCAGGACTGTCGGCCTTCCGTTCGCTGACGACCCCAAATTCAAGCTGCGAAACGTAGAAGTGTTCTATGGCCAGGATCGCGCCATCAAGAATATCAGCCTGGATATTGGTCGTAACGAAGTCATTGCTTTCATTGGCCCCTCAGGGTGCGGCAAGTCAACGTTCCTGCGTTGCCTGAACCGGATGAACGACAGCATTGATATCTGCCGAGTGAAGGGTCAGTTGATGCTTGATGAGGATGATATCTACCACTCCAAGAGGGATGTAGTGGAACTGCGCGCCAGGGTGGGCATGGTGTTCCAGAAGCCGAATCCCTTCCCCAAATCGATCTACGACAATGTGGCCTACGGCCCGCGGATTCATGGCCTGGCCAACCGCAAATCTGATCTGGACGATATTGTAGAGAACAGCCTGCGGAAAGCCGGTTTGTGGGATGAAGTCAAGGACCGACTCGATGCCACCGCGACCGGTATGTCGGGTGGTCAGCAGCAGCGTTTGTGCATTGCCCGGGCTATCGCCGTCAGCCCGGAAGTGATCCTGATGGATGAGCCCTGTTCTGCGCTTGACCCGATCGCCACCGCGAAAGTGGAAGAGCTGATCGCCGAGATGTCCGAAAGCTATACTATCGTGATTGTGACCCACTCCATGCAGCAGGCTGCCCGTGTGTCCAACCGCACAGCCTACTTCCACCTGGGGCACCTGGTTGAGGTGAACGAGACTGACAAGGTTTTCACTGCGCCAGAGCACGAGCTGACCGAATCCTACATCACTGGCCGCTTTGGTTAAGGGTGCCGGGATACACTGGAGATATCAGATATGCCGAATAGAAAGGATGATGTATACGGGGATCATATTTCCCACAAGTTCAACGATGAACTGACGGAACTGAAAACCAAGTTCCTGAATATGGGCGGTTTGGTCGAGAGTCAGGTGGAACGCGCGGTTCAGGCGCTGGTGGATGGCGATGGTCACCTGGCTGAAGACGTGCGCGCCGGTGACAAGAAGGTCGACCGGATGGAAATAGATCTGGACGAAGAGGCAACCTTGGTTATCGCACGTCGCCAGCCAACTGCCCGTGATTTGCGGTTGGTGATCGCGGTTATCAAGATGGTGGCGGACCTGGAGCGGGTTGGCGACGAGGCCAAGAAGATCGCCAAGATGGCCATCAAGCTGTCCGAGGAAGGTCAGACGCCCCGTGGTTATGTGGAAATTCGCCATATTGCTACCCACGTGCTCAGCATGCTGCATGATGCGCTGGATGCGTTTGCCCGGTTGGATTCAGAGCAGGCGTTAAGGGTGATGAAGGAAGACAAGCGGGTGGATGAGGAGTATCAGGCAGCGGCTCGTACGTTGCTGACGTTCATGATGGAAGATACTCGCAATATTTCACGCTGTATGTCGGTGATGTGGGTTCTGCGGGCATTGGAGCGGGTGGGTGATCACGCCTGTAACATTGCCGAGAACGTCATCTTCATGGTTAAAGGCGAGGATGTTCGCCATACGCCTGTGGAAGAAGCCGAGAAGGTGGTTGGTCGGTAGTTTTGTCCGGGTTTTCCTCGGGCTTTGCGGGAGGGCTGGCATGCGGGTTGGCTTTACGGGACACGCTCAAGCCATCCGTGGGCGCTTAGCTTTCGCCATCCCTGGCGAAAGATAGTCCCGTAAAGCCAACCCGCACACCAGCCAGCCGGACCAAGGCATTGGTTTCCCCAAAACCAGACTCAATGCTCTGGAAGGCTTGGCACCAGGCCGGATGCAGCCGGGCCGGTAGTGCTGTTCGGGAGTATCTTTGGCCATGGATGGCCAAAGCTAAGCGCGCATGGATGCCTTGAGCGTCTCCCGAACAGCACTACCGGCTCGGATGCCTACTCCTGAGCCGCGTGCCGGAAAAGAAGGTAGAAGAATCAGGCCTGCTTCATCTTGTCAGTATAAGGCGGCCAGCCCAGCGGTTTGCCGGCAAGAACGTGCAGGTGGATATGGAACACTGTCTGCCCCGAATTTTCCCCGCAGTTCATGACAACCCGATAGCCATCGTCGGCAAACCCTTTCTCTTTGGCAATCTTCGCTGCCACCACATACAGATGCCCCACCAGTTCCCGATCATCCTCGGTAATGTCGTTGATCGTGGCAATGGCCTGCTTCGGTATCACCAGGAAATGCACCGGCGCCTGAGGATTGATGTCACTGAACGCCAGGGCGAGGTCATCCTCGTAGAGAATCTCGGCGGGGATTTCCCGGTTGATGATCTTGGTGAAAATCGTCTCTGACATGGTGGCTCCTTTGCGGTTGTCTTTGGGATTGTTGTTCGGTGTTAAAGCTGATTCAGACCCGGAATCCGGGAAGTGATCTGCCTGACCACGGCCGGCAGCTCCTCGTCCAGGCCCATTGCGTAGCGAGCTACACCATTGCGGGCGAAGGGCAAAGCGCGGGCCGCGCCCAGGCCCAGGTTGCGGGCCAGGTGTACCGGCGGGATGGCGTTGCTGAACAGGTGGTAGAACAGGTCCATGGCCAGCATCATGCGGCGGTTGGCGGGTCGGCGTTGCTTTTCATAGAGCGCCAGCCAGTGTTCATCGGCCAGGTCATCGCCGCTGCGGCGGGCCTCTTTCAAAAGGCCCTGCAGGCATTGGGCGTCCTGGAAGCCGAGATTCACCCCCTGGCCGGCCAGGGGGTTGATGGTGTGGGCCGAGTCGCCGGCCAGTACCACGCGGTTCAGGAAATAGTGTTTGGCGTGCTGGCGGGCGATGGGGAAGCTGGCTTTGGCATCGATGTGGGTCAGCGGCGGCAGGCGCGCCGGGAAAGCCCTGTGAATTTCCGCCATCAGGGTGCTGTTGTCCATGGCCTTCAGTTCGGCAAGGCGGGCTGGACTGTCGTACCACACCAGTGATCCCCAGGTTTCGCCGGGGTGTTGCTCACCTGCATTGTGTAACGGCAGGAAGGCTCTGGGGCCGCTGGGGTAAAAGCCCTGCCAGGTAATGTCCTCGGGCTGGCCCAGGTAGCGGACCGAAATCACCATGGCTTGTTGTTCGTACTGATCACGGGTTACGCCAATGCCGGCCAGTTCCCGCACTCTGGACATGGCGCCGTCGGCCCCGACAATCAGTTGGGCGCTCAGTTCTGTACCATCGTCCAGGGTGATCGTTGCACGCTCGGCATTCTGTGTCAGTGCCTTGAGCCCCTGGCCGGTAATCAGCGTGACGTCGGGTTCGTCCTGTAAGGTTTGCCACAGGGCGTTCTGGGTGATGCTGTTTTCGACGATATGGCCCAGATGGCTTGCGCCGAGATCGGCCGCACTGAATTCCACTTCGGTCAACGAGCCGGGCAGCAGACGGCTGAGTGGGTGCGGGGTCTCGTCCCACACCGCCAGGCGGCGATAGGGTGTGGCGCGCATGGCCTGAATGCGGCGCCAGGCGCCCAGGCTTTGCAGGTAGCGCTCGCTGCCGGCACTGAGCGCTGATACCCGGATATCGGGGCTGGCATCCGCGTCAAAGTACGAGGGCTCGGCCTTGTCGATCAGGCCAACCTTGATGCCCTGCTGGCCAAGACCGGTGGCAAGGGCGGCGCCGACCATGCCGGCGCCAACGATGATGATGTCAAATGCTTGGGTCATATCCGGTTCCTGTCTGTTGGCATCAGTTTACGCGATGCCACGGGACAGACAAGCGACCGGGATCAATCCGCCGGGTTTCAGTAGCCGGCGATTCCGGAAACGGCCGATTCATCCGACGTTTCCGGCCTTCTTCGACCCTTCATTAACCAGGCGGGTTTCTGAGCGCCGGGCCGGGTGAAGCCCTGGTTGATTACCATGGGGTGAACCAGTTGCAGGAAGTCTTCGGTTTTCATGTGGATGGATTCGGTGTGGGTGCCGGCGGCGAAGGCTAGTTCGGGCTGTTCGGTGAGCACTTCGGCGCAGTACACCGTCATGCCGAACAGTTTGCCGAAGGGAGGCATGGCGCCCACTTCGCATTCCGGGAAACGATCCTGGAATTCCTGTTCGTCGGCCAGGTCGACAAAGTCGGTATCCAGCACCCGGGACAGCCGGTCCCAGCGAACCCGCCAGGTAGCAGGCATCACCAGCATGGCCATTTTGCCATCGAGTTCGATGATCACGGTTTTGACAACCCGGTCGCCGGCAATCTTGACGTGATGGGCCAGTTGCTGGGCCGTGAAGGCAGGGGGGTGGGAGAGGCACATGTATTCCACACCTGCCTCGTCCAGGAACTCTTTTAACTGCTTCACCGGCATAGTCACAACCTCCTGACAGCATGGTCGGTGTTGTGGAGCCATCCGCCTTCCCGGGCCAGGCCCCGATGGCAAGGGGGGCGAGTGCCCCACCTTACCGTCAGCTTAGCCTACGTTGCGATGTTTGCGAGTATCCATCTGTTTTTGTGTGTAACGGTTCGCGTCATTCGGTCTTGTACATGTGAACATCGCGCTGCGGGAACGGAATGGTAATGCCCTCTGCGTCAAAGGCCTTTTTGACTTTCTCCTGCATGTCCCAGTAATACGGCCAGAGGTCGTCGGTGGCGACCCAGGCACGGAACATGAGGTCAACAGAGCTGTCACCAAGGGCACCAACACAGATTCGCGGTGCCGGGTCTTTCAGTGACCGTTCATCCTCGTCAAACAGGCGCTGGAGAATGGCTTTGGCCTTGTCGATGTCGTCGTCGTAGTGAATGCCGAAGGTCATGTCGCAGCGGCGTTTGTCGTAGATGCTGACATTAACCAGTGTTGCGTTGGACAGACTGCCGTTGGGGATCACAATTCGACGGTTGTCGAAAGTGTTCACCACAGTGTAAAGAATCTGGATTTCCGCCACAGCGCCAAGGTAGCCCTGCGCTTCGATGGTATCGCCCACCTTGAACGGTTTGAAGATCAGGATCAGAACACCGCCGGCGAAGTTGGCGAGGCTGCCTTGCAGGGCCAGGCCGATGGCGAGGCCGGCGGCACCAATGACCGCGATAAAGGAGGTGGTCGCAATGCCAATCATGGAGGCGACCGAGATCAGCAGCATGATTTTGAGGACAGAGCCAATCAGGCCGCACAGGAATTTGTTCAGGGTGGGGTCTTTCTGCCCCAGTTTCTTGTCAAGAACCGAAACAAAACGGTTGATCAGCCACATACCCACGATCAGGGTAATGATGGCCAGCAACACTTTGGGGGCATAGGCCATGGTCAGGGCAACGGCCTGATCCATCCATTGGGTGGCCTGCCCGTCGGCACTGAAGAGGTCTTCCATAAGGGAACTCCTTGTTCATTAGTGTTTTCTGGGGTGTAACTGCCTGCAAAATCGATTGCCGCAAAGGAATCTGACTCTACGCAGTATAGAGCACAAATGGATTAAACCTGCATTGGCCAACGATGTTGTAATGGCTCTATTTCAAGGGCTTGTGGTGGTCTGTGGCGTAGTCGCGAATGGTTTCCGGATTGCCGCGCACAAGAATTCGCCCCTGTTTCTGGCTGAGCTGGTAGTCGTACATCGGGTCGTAATAATCGTTGAGCAGGGTTTCAATCCAGTTATGGTGGCCGTCCAGAGCGCCGGTGGCCTGTTGCTGGTCTAGTGCCTGGGTCATCAGAGTCCGGAGTTGCTGGTAGCGTTCTCCACCCAGGCGCCGGCGTATCCGGTCCAGGGCGCTGAGCAGGTAGTCCCGGAAGTTAAGCCATCCGGCGTCGTCACCGTCTCTGGCGATGTAGTCCTGCAACATGGCTTCAACATAGTCAGCACGAATGATCGCAACCCGCTCTTCCATGGGCTGTTCGAGGATCATCAGCGGTGATTCCGCCATCCGCGCCCGGAGACTTTCCGGCAGTGCACAGCGGCCGATCAGCCGGCTCTCGTCTTCGAGGTAGATCTGGCCGCCGGTGAGGTGATGCGCCTTCAGCATGGCAACCGCTAAACGGTTCTCGAAGTCTATCTGGGACGGTTGCGGCGTCACCTGCCGACCAAAGCTGGAGCCCCGGTGGTTAGCCAGCCCCTCAAGATCTACCGGGTTGGGCAGGTCCATCAGCACGCGGGTTTTGCCAGTGCCGGTGCGGCCGCTGAGAATCCGGTAGTCAGCGTTGGCGATGAGCTCGTCCAGGCTGTCGATCAGGAATCGGCGCAGGGCTTTGTAGCCGCCTTTCACCAGCGGGTAGTCAATGCCTGAGTCTTTAATCCATTGTTGGGTAAGGCGTGAGCGCAGCCCGCCGCGAAAGCAGAACAGGTAACCTTCCGGATGCCTGGCAACAAAGCGGTTCCACGCCTCAATGCGCTGCGCCTTGATGTCGCCTGAAACCAGTTGATGACCCAGTCTGACAGCTTCGTCCTGACCTTTTTCTTTATAGCAGATACCCACCCGATGCCGTTCTTCATCATTCATCAGTGGTGCATTTTCAGCACAGGGAAAGCTGCCTTTGACAAATTCCACCGGTGCCCGAACATCCATTAATGGAACGTCGTTCAGGAACAGGTTGAGGTAGTCATCGGTGTCGGGTCTGCTGGCCATTTGTGCGAATCGCTGTTACTCAGTGTGAGGCGGCAGTATACCGGACTGTTGATATCCCGGCCAAAGGGTACAATGCCGCCTCGGAAACGCCCTGAAAGGACGAACGATGAATCCGGAAAAGCTCAATCAGCATTTACGCAAAACCCTGAGTCGCGGCCGGGTGGCTCAATCAGCGCCGGCCGGTTGCCCCGGTTTACCGCTCTACCTGTTTGATCCGTCGGTGCTTGAGGGGCCTTTGAGCCATGATGAGGCCCAGGCCGTCGTGGCGGAGCCGGCGTACTGGTCGTTTTGCTGGGCCAGTGGCCAGGTGTTGGCTCAGTGGATTCTGGACCACCCGAATCTGGTGTCTGGTAAAACTGTGCTGGATTTCGGCTCCGGGTCAGGCGTGGTGGCGGTGGCAGCAGCACGGGCGGGGGCGGCGCGGGCCATTGCCTGTGATATTGACCCGGCAGCACTGGATGCTGCTGCAGCCAATGCTGAGTTGAACAGGGTGCAGGTGGAGCTATGTGCAGACTGGGCGCAGCGCCCCGAGCAACTGGAGCTGATCACCGCGGCCGATGTGTTGTACGACCCGGACAACCGGCCGTTGCTGGAGGTGTTTCGTAAAGCCGCTGACCAGGTGTTGCTGGCGGATTCCCGGGTCAGGAACCTGGCCAATCCGGCGTATGAACAGCAGGCGGTGATTGAGGCAAGAACCTGGCCGGATCTGAATGAATTCGAGGAGTTCAATAAGGTGCGCATTTATCTTGCGCAGGGCAGCAGGTGAGCATAAAAAATAAAGGGCAACCCTCAGGCTGCCCTTCACAGGTACTGAGCCGCCTTCCTGAGCAGTTCAGATTTGGAACAGGTTGGCGCCTCCGTGCGCGGTGGGCAACGGCCTTGTTGCCGGATCCATCATTCCGTTCCCTGGTGCCGGCGTCCGAGCAAGCCATCCGATTCGTTATCCCTTAAGCGAGGCGTCCCTGTTTCCTTGCCTCTCCCCACAATCCCTGCAGGGGTGCGTCCGGTGCGTCGTCCTTTTCCCTGTCATCCTTGACGTTGAACATCATACCAATCCCACCTTTACAGACGTGTGAACTGTGCACGATTTGTTTAGCACGAAACTGGGGGTCTCAGTATTTTCTGTTCAAAATCATTAACATAGATTAATTTTCTGGGTGAGCGCTCGTGTCTGCGCACGCAACGCGGCTACATGTTCTTACATGTATGTAGGAGATATCTCACACGGAGTCGGGCGAATTTCTCAAATCCACTTCACCGGCATTGCGGATGCCCGGCCAGGGCAGCATACCGATAGCAATGCCCAGGGCATCCGCCACAACGTCGGCCATGGAGAAATCCCGATAGGGGAGGTTGGCCTGGACCATTTCAAGCGCCAGGCCAAAGCTCAGCAGGGCAGGGGCGTACCAGAGGGCACTCAGGCGCGGCCAGGCTAGCCGGGTGACGATGGTCAGCTCGATGAACGCAATGATGTGGTTGACCTTGTCGTTGGCGGCCGCGGGGATCGGGTAGTTGGAACTGGTTGTGGCCAGGTACAGGATGGCGGCCACCGAGATCAGCAAGACCGCCTGCCAGAGCCGGCGCATGCGCAGAAGGGTATAGACGGTTTGCTGAAATTGAAGCATCAAGTCATCCAGGCGTGGTTGCGGGCTGTGGGAAAGACTCTGACATGATATGCTTTGCGCCCCGTTTTTGTCATGGCAGCGGAGGATCACCAGCAATGCTCAAGGGTAACTTTTTCAGAGGACTGGGTTATCTGGGCGAAGGTTTCAGGCTGATCCGCCTGCCGGGCCTGCGCCTGTTCGTCATCATTCCCCTTGTGATCAACATTCTTCTGTTCGGTTTGATGTTCTATTTCATGGCGGAACTGTTTTCCGCCATGATCGCCGGTGCCATGGCCTGGCTGCCGGACTGGGCCTGGTTGCAGGCGCTGGACTGGTTGTTCTGGCTGCTTTACGGCGTGGTGATCTTGCTGATACTGGCCTACGGTTTCGTGATTGTTGCCAATCTCATAGGTTCACCGTTCTACGGCTACCTGGCCGAGCTTACCGAAAAGCACCTGACCGGCCAGGAGGTCAATCCGGACGAAGGCTGGGCAGCTCTGCTGAAGGACACCCCGCGAATTCTCTGGCGTGAGGTCCAGAAGATTGCCTATTACCTGCCCCGGGCCCTGGGCCTGTTCATCATTGGCCTGATTCCGGTAGTCAACCTGGTGGCTGCCGTGCTCTGGTTTCTGTTCAACAGCTGGATGATGGCGTTGCAGTACGTGGATTATCCGGCGGATAACCACAAAGTCAGTTTTGCCCGGCTGCGCCGGGATCTGGCAGCCCAGCGGCTGTCAGCACTGGGTTTCGGCTTGCCGGTGGCCCTGGCGGCCATGGTGCCGGTGCTTAATCTGGTGGTGGTGCCGGCTGCGGTGTGCGGAGCAACCGCCTACTGGGTGCGGGAAAATACATCGAATCAACAGTAATTTGCGTGCGGAGGTTTCTTGGAAACATCGGAATTTGTCATCGGTCAGCGTTGGGTGAGCCACAGCGATACCGCCTTGGGTTTGGGTATCGTTACCGACATCTCGGGGCGCAGAGTCACCCTGGGGTTCCCGGCGGCCGATGAAGAGCGCACCTATGCCATCGATAATGCGCCGTTGTCGCGCATTGTCTATCAGCTGGGTGAGGAGATAGAGACCTACGACGGTGAGCGTTACGTTGTTCGCGCGGTCGAGGATCTCCACGGTGTTCTGATGTACCACGCCGATGACGGCGAGAATATTCAGCAAATCTCCGAGGTGAAGCTGGCCGGTTCGGTGAATTTTTCGGCGCCGCATCAGCGCCTGTTTGCCGGTCAGTTTGACCGAAACGGGGCTTTTCGGTTGCGGGTGTCTACCCTGCAGCACATGGATCGCCTTCGGGCTTCCCCGGCCCAGGGATTGATTGGGGCGCGTACCCAGCACCTGCCACACCAGCTGTACATTGCCCACGAAGTGGCCCGCCGCCATGCCCCCCGGGTTTTGCTGGCCGATGAAGTGGGTCTTGGCAAAACCATTGAAGCGGGCCTGATCCTGCACTATCAGCTGCATACCGGCCGGGCCCGAAGGGCACTGATTGTGGTGCCGGATTCGCTGATTCACCAGTGGCTGGTGGAGATGCTGCGCCGCTTTAATCTGCGCTTCTCCATTGTCGATCAGGGCCGGTACGAAGACATTAAGGCCCGGGAAGATGATGTAGACGCCCTGGTAAACCACATCTTTGGTGATGATGACAGCGTCAACCCGTTCGAGGCCGACCAGTTGGTGTTGTGCAGTCTCGATTTTCTGGTTGAAAGCGAGCAGGCCCGTAACCATGCCATGGCGGCGGGTTGGGATCTGATGGTGGTGGACGAAGCCCACCACCTGGCCTGGTCGCCGCAGCAGGCCAGTGCGGAATATCAGGTGGTTGAAAGCCTGTCGGAGGCCAGTAAAGGCCTGTTGCTGCTGACGGCCACGCCGGAACAGGTGGGCGTGGCCAGTCATTTCGCCAGATTACGCCTGCTGGACCCGGCCCGGTTCCACTCTCTGGACGCCTTCCGGGAAGAGGAGCAGCAATACGAGGCCATCAACAAGGTGGTGCGCCGGTTACTTGAGAGCCCGGAGCACATTGACCCGGAAGACAAAGCCGCCCTTGCCGGCTGGCTCGGTGATGAGCTGGATGAGCTTCTGGCGCAGGATGGTGCCCATCAGGCGGTGATTAATGCGCTGCTGGACCGTCATGGCACGGGCCGCGTGCTGTTTCGCAACACCCGGGCAGCGATTCAGGGCTTCCCGGAGCGCCAGCCGCTGCCGGAACCTCTGCCGTGTCCTGCCCTTTACGATGACTGCCGCTACGGCGCTGTCGGTCTGGCGCCTGAACAGTCCGTGCCGGAAGAGCAATGGCTGGCGGACGATCCCCGAGTAGTCTGGCTGGAGCAGAAACTGGCCAGCCTGCGCCCGGCCAAAGTGGTGGTGATCTGCGCCCGGGCGGACACCGCCATGGCGCTGGAGCATTACCTGCAGCTGAGGGCCGGCATTCGCAGCGCGGCCTTCCACGAGCGCCTGAGCCTGCTGGAGCGGGATCGTGCGGCCGCCTATTTTGCCGACGGTGAGCAGGGCGCCCAGGCACTGATCTGCTCGGAAATCGGCAGTGAAGGCCGCAACTTCCAGTTTGCTCATCACCTGATATTGTTCGATTTGCCCGCCAATGCCGACCTGCTGGAACAGCGGATTGGCCGGCTGGATCGTATTGGTCAGACCGAAGCCATCCGGATTCACATACCGTACCTGCAGGGCACAAGCCAGGAAGTGCAGTATCGCTGGTTCCATGAAGGGCTGAATGCCTTTGCCGAGAGCTGTGCCGTGGGCGTGGCTGTCCATGAACAGGTCGGTGACCAGTGGCAGAAGGCTTTGGCCGGAGATGACAGCGTCCTGGAACCCATGCTGGCGAGCAGCGCCGAGGAAACTGCGCGGCTGAAAACCCTGCTGCACAACGGCCGGGATGCGCTGATTGAACTCAATTCCTGCCGCCGGGATGAAGCCGAAGCCTTGATTGCCAGCATCGAGCAAGAGGAAAGCTCGGCCCAAGTGCGTGATTACATGGTCCAGGCGTTCGATATTCTGGGTGTGGATATTGAAGATCACAGCGAGCATGCGGATGTGCTTAAGCCTGGCGAACAATACCAGGCGGGCCATGTTGCCGAGTTGCCGGAAGACGGCCTAACCGTCACCTGGGAACGGGAACAGGCTCTTCAGCGGGAAGATATGGCGTTCATGAGCTGGGAGCACCCGATGGTGACCGGTGTGATGGATTCCGTCACCAGCTCGGGCCTGGGCAAGGCGGCGCTGGCCAATTTGTCTGTGAAGGCGTTGCCCCCCGGCACTCTGCTCTTGGAAGCCCTGTTTGCCGTGCATTGCCCGGCGCCGGAATCCCTGCAGTTGACCCGCTACCTGCCGGTTTCTCCGCTGAGGCTGGTGGTGGATGTGAATGGCCGGGATCTGTCCAAGGCATTGCCGCACGATCGCCTGAATGAGTTGTGCTCCAACATCCGACGCCGGACGGCCCAGGCCATCGTGCCGAAAATCCGGGCCGAGGTGGAAACCATGGTGGACCATGTGGAGCGCCTGGCTGAGCCGCACCTGGCACAGTTGCAGGAAAAAGCCCTGGCGCAGGTTGAGGCGGGCTTCGTGCCTGAAGTACGCCGGCTGGAAGCCTTGCAGCGGGTAAACCCGGCCATTCGCAGTGAGGAGATCGACTTTCTGCGCGGCCAACTGGACGCGGCCCGGGAAGCGGTTGGGCACGCCAGCCTTGCGCTGGAGGGTATTCGGGTGATCGTTACCTCCTGAGGTGGACTAACTGGCTGAGTTGCGGGCGTAATCTGGCAACATGGCATCTGATAGAGTAAGTTGAACGTAACGAAGTGTTATAAGCCTTTGGTTATTGTCCAAAGACTCCAATCCACGGAAGACAGAGAGAACCTGTGATGACGTTGATACTGTTTCTGATCGCACTGGGCGGCCTGCTGTTTGTTCTGCGTCGCGAATCCGGTGCAAAACCCGCTATTGGCATTATGGCGGTAGTAGGTGTGTTGTCCCTGTTTATGGCTTCGGGCTGGCTCGCGCTGGTTCTGTTGGTGGGCGCCGCGGTGACTGCAGCCGCGGGGCTACCCCAGTTCCGGATCAATTGGCTGACCCCTCGGGTATTCGCCATGTTCAAGAAGGTGGCTCCCAAGGTCTCAGAAACAGAAAAGGTGGCGCTGGAAGCCGGCACCGTGGGCTGGGATGGTGAGCTGTTTACCGGCCGCCCGGACTGGCACAACCTGCTGATCAACCGCCATGCCGGATTGAGCGACGAAGAGCAGGCGTTCGTTGATAATCAATGTACCCAGGCCATCTCCATGTGTAATGCCTGGGATCTGGCGGTTGAGCGGGCTGACCTGCCGAAAGAACTGTGGGACTTCCTCAAGAAAGAGAAATTCTTCGGCATGATCATTCCGAAGGAATACGGTGGCCTGGAGTTCTCGGCAAAAGCACAGACTGCGGTGCTGCAGAAGCTGGCGGCCAACGAAATGCTGATGGTGACCGTTGGGGTTCCCAATTCCCTCGGCCCTGGTGAGTTGCTGGTCAAATACGGCACCGAAGAACAGAAAAACTATTACCTGCCGCGTCTGGCCGATGGCCGTGAAGTGCCATGCTTTGGTCTCACTGGCCCGCGGGCAGGCTCTGATGCAACGTCGCTGCCGGACACCGGCATCGTTTGTAAACAGAAGGTGGACGGCAAGGAAGTACTGGGCATTCGCCTGAACTTCGAAAAGCGCTGGATTACCCTCGCGCCGGTGGCCACCGTGGTGGGCCTGGCGTTCCGGATGTTTGACCCGGACGGTCTACTCGGCGACACCAAGGACTACGGCATTACCTGTGCGCTGATTCCCCGTGACACCGACGGCATGGAAATCGGTCGTCGCCACTGCCCGATCGGTACGCCGTTCATGAACG
Source organism: Marinobacter sp. MBR-99 (assembly GCF_040547575.1). Classification (NCBI taxonomy): domain Bacteria; kingdom Pseudomonadati; phylum Pseudomonadota; class Gammaproteobacteria; order Pseudomonadales; family Marinobacteraceae; genus Marinobacter; species Marinobacter sp. MBR-99. The sequence goes on from NZ_JBEPPY010000004.1 coordinate 48,423, forward strand.
GGCCGATCAAGGGCAAAGACGTGTTTATCCCGCTGGACTACATCATCGGTGGCCAGGAAATGGCCGGGCAGGGCTGGCGCATGCTGGTTGAGTGCCTGTCGGTGGGCCGTTGTATCACCTTGCCGTCTGGTGCGGCTGGTGGTGCAGCCTACGCTGTCGGGACTGCCGGTGGCTTCACCCGCATTCGCCGCCAGTTCAATACCCCGGTGGCGGATATGGAAGGTGTGCAGGCGCCCCTCGCCCGTATTGCGGCGAAAACCTACATTGCCCAGTCGGCGGTGAACCATACCGCGAACATGATTGACCGTGGCGAGAAACCGGCGGTGCCGTCGGCCATCCTCAAGTATCACCTGACCGAGTTCCAGCGTGACATCCTGACCGATGCCATGGATGTTCATGGTGGTAAGACAGTCACCCTGGGCCCGCGTAACTACCTGGGCATTGGCTTCAGCGGTGCGGCGGTCTCGATCACTGTTGAGGGTGCCAACATCATGACCCGCAGCCTGATGATCTTTGGCCAGGGTGCGATCCGCTGTCATCCGTACGTCCTGAAAGAACTGGCAGCAAAAGACAACGACGACATCAAGGCCTTTGATGAAGCATTCTTTGGCCATGCCGGCCTGATCTTCGGTAATGCCGCCCGCGCCTTTACCCAGGCATTGGGTATCGGCAAGGCCGATGTGCCGTTTGACAGCGCGTCGCGCAAATACGCCCAGGCCCTGGCACGGTTCAGCTCCGCATTCGGCCTGTGTGCCGACGCCGCCATGACCACCCTGGGTGGCGAGTTGAAAATGCGCGAGCTGATTTCGGCCCGCCTGGGAGATATGCTTTCGAACCTCTACCTCGCTTCCATGGTTCTGAAGAACTGGCACGAGACCCAACCGGTGGAAGGTGAGAAGGAGCTGATGCAGTACAGCCTGGCGTTGTTGCTGCACCGTACCGAGCAGGCCCTGGACGAGTTTCTGCAGAACCTGCCTAATCGTCCGGTGGCCCTGGCCCTGCGTGCTGTAACTCTGCCGCTGGGTTGTCGTTGGGATGCGCCCCATGATGACCTGGCCCGCAAACTGGCTCGCGCCATATCCACCGATACTCCGATACGCAACAAGTTGATGGCAGGTGCCTGGACCACTGATGGAGAGGGCACCGTAGAGAACCCTGTGGCCCGTTATAACGGCCTGCTCAAGGATTACGACAAGGCTGAACAGCTATACCGCAAGGCGACCAAGGCCTATGCCAAGGGCGAGTTGCCAATGACGGCGCTGCATCCTGAAGAGCGGTTTGAGGCGGCACTTAAAGCAGGGGTCTTTACCAAGGAAGAGGCAGACTTCATGCGACAGTATGAGCAGGTAGTGCTTGAGATGCTGACTGTCGATGATTTCCCGTTTGATGAGTTTGCCCGCAACAAGGATACCCTGATTGACCATAACCCGGCCTGACGGAGCCAGTTGACGTGTGGCTCTCAGTTGTTGCTGTAAGTGTTGGCGCCGTGATCGGCGCCAACCTTCGTTGGGCACTTGGCTTATGGCTGAATGCCAGTTACCACGCGGTGCCCTGGGGCACCCTGGTGGCCAACCTGAGCGGTGGCTGGCTGGTTGGGCTGTTGATTGGCTTTTTCACCCAGAGTAACGCCCTGGCACCGGAATGGCGTTTGTTTGCCATCACCGGGCTTTGTGGTGCGCTGACCACCTTCTCAACCTTTTCCCTGGAAATGTTCGGGGCACTGCAAGAGGGTAAGTGGGCCATGGCACTCACCGGTATTGTTGCCCATGTAGTGGGGTCCATTCTTATGACCGCCCTGGGCTTTTACACCTTCAGTCTGATCAAGGGCTGAACTGTGTCCGGGCGGCGCCGGAACTGGGTATGAGTACCTACATAAATTATTAAAAAAGACCCTTGGCAAGCCGGGAATTCCAGAGTAGAGTGGTTCGTGTAGGAAAGATTAGCCAAGCAGTTCATGAATAAGACGTACCTCCGCAGTTAGTAGTGACCGTCCTGTTTTTGATCCCGCGAGTTCAGTTTTTCCGTCAAACGCTGACCAACACCACGAAGGTGTGTGGCAGCAGATAATATGATTGATTTCAGGAAGTTTAAGTATGTCTACTACTACCGGTACTGTTAAGTTCTTCAACGAAGCAAAAGGCTTTGGCTTTATCACTCGTGAAGGCGGCCCGGACGTATTTGTTCACTACAGCGCCATCCAGGGCTCTGGTTTCAAGACCCTGGCCGAAGGCCAGCAGGTCGAGTTCACCGTAACTCAGGGCCAGAAAGGTCCTCAGGCGGAGAACGTTGTTGCTCTGTAATCCCCACGGTATTGAGCAATAACCAGGAAAAGGCAGCTTCGGCTGCCTTTTTTGTTGGTGTTTCGGGCCGATATGTTGCCCGTATTTGGTGAAAGTCCGCCCCCTGTGTAATCTTGTTTCCGCTTGCTCCCGTTTAATCTGAAGTCGAGACTTGCTGGAACATCTGACATGCTTCGTATACTCAAGGCCGCCTGGATTCTTTTCTGGGCCATTTTGCTCACCCTCATTCTTTTCCTGCCTATCGTCATTGCGGCCCTTATCGGCAAGCGTGGTGATGCTGCTTTTCACGGCACTCAGGTATATGCCTGGATCATTTTGAAAGTGTGCGGTATCCGCCTGCGTGTGCGGGGCAGGGAGCATATTCAACCCAACCAGCGATATGTGATTCTGAGCAATCACGCCTCGTATTTTGATCCGCCAGCCTTGGTGCTTGCCTTGGGGCTGCAGTATCGGTGGGTGATCAAGAAAGAGCTCAGAAAGGTACCCTTGTTCGGACTGGCGCTGGAGACGTCCCGAAACCTGTTTATCGACCGCTCCAAAGGCAGCGATGCGCTGGAAAGCATCAAGCAGGGCGTGGCTCAGTTGCCGGAGGGTACCGGCATTCTGTTGTTCCCGGAGGGCACGCGATCCATTGACGGGCAACTGTTGCCGTTCAGGAAGGGCGGCTTCGTGATCGCCAAAGATGGTGAGCTGCCCATTCTACCAGTGACGATTCGGGGCTCCCATGAACGCCTGCCAAAGGGGCGCGCAGCGTTTTCCGCCGGCGATATCGAAATCGTGGCGCATCCGCCGGTCAGTACTGAGCACCGCTCGTTGGAGGAACTCATGCGCGAGGTTCGCCAAACGATTGGGTCTGCCCTTTAGAAAAGAGCTGACCCGCTTGGCGGCGGGCCAGAACGGTTATTGAGCGAAAATCTCACTATAGAACTGCATGGTGCCGTTCCAAGACCGGGCAGCAGCGGTTTCATTGTAGGCGATGGGCATTCCGAACTGCTCGGCAACCTTGTCTGCGCCGGGGTTGGTGAAAGAGTGGGTAACCCCGGGGAAGCTCACCAGCGTCAGGTCTACTTCTGCGTTCTGCATCTCCCGGACCAATCCTGCTACCTGCTCGGAAGGCACCATCGGGTCTGCACCTCCGGTGTATACCTGCACTTTGGCTTTTACCTTGCCGGCCTCTGCCTGAACCGGGCTGGCCAGTGCACCGTGATAGCTCACCACCCCGGCCAGATCAACACCAAGGCGAGCCATGTTCAATACTACCGCACCGCCGAAACAGTAGCCCTGGGCGGCAATACGGCTGGCATCCACGCTTGCATGGTTCTGCAGCAGTGATTTGGCCTTCATGAAACGGGCTTTCACCTGGTCCATGTTTTTGGTGGCTTCCTGCATGAACTCCTGAGCGGTATCCGGGTGTTCAGCCAGCTTGCCCTCGCCGTACATGTCCAGGGCAAAGGCTGTGTAGCCCGCCGCTGCCAGCTTCTCTGCCTGCTCACGGGCGAAGGCGTTATGACCCCACCACTCGTGAACCACCAGAACGCCGGGCCGTTTGCCCTCGTCTTCATCATCCCAGGCCATGTAGCCACTAAAGGTCTGTCCATCCACTTCATAGGTGACCGTTTCGGTGCGAAGTTCCGCGTTGGCACTGGCGCCGGCAATGGCCAGGGCGAGCGCAGTGAGGTGAGTTGTTTTTCTGATTCCAGGCATGTGGGTCATCTCCTTGTGTGGTTTTGGATTCCTTGTCATACGAGTGTTCAGACATACCCGATGAACACTGCTTACAGAACCAAATGATCTGAGAGCACCGGATTCGCGAACAAAATGGCATCAGGTGCTGCTTTCAACCTGACCGTTCTTGACTATAGTTAAGAACAGGAACGGTGATAAGTCTGAACTCGTTCAGGCACCGTATCCACCCATACCAATAACATCAATAACGAGGGGGTGGTCTATGCTCCTGTCACACGCGTTTGGTCTGTTTACCCACCCGGACCAAGAGTGGGCATCCATAAAGAAAGAACACGAACATCCAACCCGGCTGTATGTTGCCTATGTGGTTATTCTGGCAGCTATCGCGCCGATCTGTGCTTACATCTCAACCGCGCATTTCGGCTGGTCCGTCGGCAATGAGCGATTGATCAAGCTGACGGAAATCAGTGCGTTGCAGCTGAGCGTCCTGACATACATTGCCATGCTGGTGGGCGTCTTTGCCCTGGGCTACGCCATTAACTGGATGGCAAAAACCTACGGTGCCAAAGAGGAACACGTACCTTCTAACGGTATTGCCCTTGCGGCTTATTCCTGCACTCCGCTGTTCCTGGCTGGCTTTGCGCTGTTGTACCCGGTGCCATGGTTCAACGCGGCTGTGTTTCTGGCGGCAGCCTGTTACGGTGCCTGGCTGATGTATGACGGCCTGCCCATCGTGATGGGGATCGAGAAAGAGCGTGCGGTAATGTACGGCGGGGCCCTGCTGACCGTTGCCCTGGTGATTCTCGTTTCTACTCGTGTTGGCTCGGTCATTCTCTGGAACTTCGGTGTCGGCCCGGTGTTTGTCAGCGGGTAGTCGTAACCTGCCAATCATCAGCCATCAAAGGGGAGCTTCGGCTCCCTTTTTTTGTGACCTGGTGCCTGCCTTCCCCCAGTTGTCGGCATTTGCCACAGGGATGTCGCAATCCGGCAACGCGGTTTTCATCTGAGCAGTCTAGCGTTTGGTCTGCGGTCGCGAATCGGGCGGCCGCCCACAACAGGACAAGCTCAGAATGAATAATAAGGGGAACAGAATGGCACGGTTAACACGCAGGGATTTTCTGAAAGCCTCGGCCTTGGGGATGGGAGCAGTAGCTGTCTCAACCGGATTGGCGGGTTGTGTGTTCGATAGCAGCGATAAGCGCAGCGTTGAATTCACCCATGGTGTCGCCAGCGGCGACCCGTTACAGGACAGCGTCATACTCTGGACGCGCGCGGTGCCGGATAGGGGGACCTCGGTAGACGTGGGCTGGGAAATTGCCAGGGATGCCGAGTTTGATGAGATCGTACACTCCGGCACCGCCGGGGCCAGCGCAGAGCATGATTACACGGTGAAGGTGGATGCCCGGGGCTTATCCGATGGCCAGCGCTACTTCTACCGATTCCGCTCCGCTAACAGCACATCGCCTGTTGGTACTACCCGAACCCTCCCTGAGGGCAGCATTGATCAAGTGAAGCTGGCTGTTGTCTCGTGCTCCAACTATCCGGCGGGCTATTTCAATGTCTATCGGGAGATTGCCACCCGACAGGATCTGGACGCCCTGGTTCATTTGGGAGACTACATCTACGAATACAGCAGTGAGGCCGACAGCTACGCAGCAGCAGATGCCGAGGCATTGGGGCGCACCTTCCCGGAGGCCAATAATCTGGAGTTGATTACTCTGCAGGATTACCGCCAACGCTACGGCATCTATCGCAAGGACGATGACCTTCAGGAATTGCACCGCGTTATGCCGTTCATCGTGGTATGGGACGACCATGAGGTCACCAACGACACCTGGCGCGAGGGTGCAGAGAACCACAATCCGGAGCTCGGCGAAGGTGATTTCGGGGAACGCAAAATAGCGGCCTTGCGGGCCTTCTTTGAGTGGATGCCGATCCGCCCGGTAATAGAGGGTAGTAACGAAACCATCTATCGGAGTTTCCGGTTTGGTGACCTGGTTGATCTGCATATGCTGGATACCCGCATTATTGGCCGTGACCAGCAGCTGGATTACATGAACTACCTCGGGGAGGGCGGCCTGGATGTAGATGCTTTCCGGGCGGCAGTAGGGGATCCGAACCGTACCCTTTTGGGCGCCGAACAGCTTTTGTGGTTGCAGTCGGCACTTGCGCAGGGGGCGGGTACCTGGCAGGTGCTTGGCCAGCAGGTGCTGATGGGGCGCATGAACCTGCCCGCCGAGCTGCTGATGGCCATTGCGACACAGAATCTGGAAAACCTGCCGGCATCACTGGCCGAACTGGCAACGCTGAAAGCCCGGGCGCTGCAGGGTGATCCCACACTTACCGAACAGGAGCTGGCGCGGCTTGAACTGGCAGCACCCTATAACCTGGATGCCTGGGATGGCTACCAGTACGAACGGGAAGTGGTTCTCGCCACCGCCCGGCAGCTGGACAGGAACCTGGTGGTGCTGGCCGGTGATACCCACAATGCCTGGGCCAACAACCTCCGGGATGTGGAAGGGCGACAGATTGGCGTGGAGTTTGCCACGGCCTCGGTGACCTCGCCTGGGCTTGAGGGGTACCTGGGGCTGCCGGCAGAGATGATTCCGCAAGCCGAACAGGGAATCGGGCTGCTGGTTGATGACCTCGAGTACCTCAACATCAGTCAGAGGGGGTATATGCTGGTGACGTTCACATCAGAGGAGGCGCGCGCGGACTGGCACTTCCTGGATACCGTGAAAAGCCAGACATACAATGTTGATACGTCGGCAACGGCGTCTCTGCGAACGTTGCCTGGCTCGGCGAATCGTCGTTTGGAAACCCCTGCGGGGTGACGTCAAGCAGGGCCCGGGGAACCCCCGGGCTCCTTTACGCCGGGGTTCTGCTGGCGGAATTGACAAAGCGATTATTGATCCACTTCTCCAGCTCCACCACCAGGAGCAGAAATACCCCAAACGCGAGACTTAACAACAGATTTGCTGTGCCGGGCTCAGTGGTGCCAAACAGTGCCTGCAACGGTGGCAGATAGGCGAAGGCGGCTTGCAGCAGGACCAGTATGCCGATGGCTATCCAGATCGGGCGGCTACCAAACAGGCCCCGCCAGTTCAGCACCGAGGAGTACAGGTGACGTACATTGAACAGATAGAAGATCTGTCCAGACACGAGTGTCATGATGGCTGCGGTCCGGGCCACGTCCAGATCAACGCCCTGACTGGTGAGCCAGTAAAAATGTCCGAAAGTACCCGCCCATAGCAGCAGGCCGACGAAGGGGATACGCCAGAGAAATCCTCCGGACATCAGTGGCTGCCTGGAGCTGCGGGGAGGGCGCGCCATGGTGCCGGGCTCGGTAGGCTCAAAGGCCAGGGCCATCGCTAGGGTTACTGCGGTCACCATATTGACCCAGAGTACCTGGACAGGCGTTAGCGGAAGTGGCATCGCCATCAATACCGCCATGAAGATGGTCAGCCCCTGGCCGGCATTGGTTGGCAACAGGTAGAGAATGGCTTTTCGGATGTTGTCGTAAACCGTTCTGCCTTGTTCGACCGCCCGGGCAATCGTGGCAAAGTTGTCGTCCGCAAGTACCATCTCGGAGGCTTCCTTGGCTGCTTCCGTGCCTTTTTTGCCCATGGCTATGCCGACATCGGCCTGTTTCAGGGCCGGGGCGTCGTTAACGCCATCGCCGGTCATGGCCACGACCTCTCCGCGCGCTTGCAGCGCCCTTACCAAGCGGAGTTTATGTTCCGGACTGGTGCGGGCAAAAATGGTGACCCTTGAGACCGCTTCAATCAAATCGTCTTCCGACAAGGATTCCAGTTCCTGCCCTGTCATGGCCGGGTGATCCCCTGCGATCCCCAGTTGGCGGCCGATAGCCTGGGCTGTTCCCCCGTGGTCGCCGGTAATCATCACCACCCGAATGCCTGCCGCCTGGCACTGGGCAACCGCCTCGATGGCTTCTTGCCGGGGAGGATCCATGATACCGAACAGTCCCAGCAGTACCAGATTGCTTTCGACCTCGTTCCATTCCAGATGAACCCTGTCTGCAGGCACCTGGCGGCAGGCGACTGCAAGCACCCGCTGACCCTCCTCGGTGATGGTCTGCATTTGTTTGTGCCAATAGTCGGTGTCGAGAGGTTCGGTTTCCGTTGCGCCCATCTGAAAGGCGCATCGCTCCAGAACTCGCTCGGGGGCGCCTTTAAGGAATATCCAGGCGTTTGTTTCGTCGGTGCCGTCCCGGTTCAGTGTCGCCATGAACTTGTGTTCAGAGGCAAAGGGAATCGTGTCAAGCCGCCGCCAGGGATGAGCCAGGTCGTCGGGGTCCAGCCCCGCCTTGCGTGCCACTGCCACCAGGGCACCTTCGGTTGGCTCTCCGTTGAGCACCCAGTCGCCTGACTTCTCGGAAATCTCGGCGTTGTTACAGAGAAGCCCGGCCCGTAGCATCTGGATAAGCGCCGGGTCGTCTTTTGGGGCCACCGGTTTGCCGGATTCCTTGAACTCTCCGATGGGTTCATAACCGGCGCCGCCAACCGTCAGGCTACGATGCGCCATTTCCACGGTCTGGACCTTCATCTCATTGCGGGTAAGCGTGCCTGTTTTGTCGGAGCAGATATTGGTGACGGCACCCAGGGTCTCGACGGCGGGCAATCGCCGGATGATGGCGCTGCGGCGGGCCATCTCCTGGACTCCAATCGCGAGCGTGATGGTCAGGATGGCTGGCATCCCCTCCGGAATAGCGGCAACGGCCAGACTTACCGCCGCAAGGAACATCTCCGAGAGTTCCGTCTGGCGAACCCAGTAGCCGATGGCGAAGGTCAAGGCCGATACCAGAACAATCACGGCGCTTAGCCAGCGGCCGAAAACGGCGACCTGGCGCAGCAGCGGGGTAGTAACCGCCTCCACTGATTCCATCAATTCACTGATGCGGCCAATTTCTGTTTGCTGAGCGGTGCCCACCACGACACCATAGCCGTTGCCAAAGGTCACCAGTGTGCTGGAGTAGGCCATGTTGGCGCGATCCCCAAGCGGCAGGCCTTCCTCCAGCCTACCCTGATCCTTTTCAGCCGCTTCGGATTCTCCGGTCAGTGCGGCTTCTTCGACTCTCAAGTCGGCGCATTCAATAAGGCGGATGTCCGCCGGCACCCGGTCACCAGCCTTGAGGCGAACAATATCGCCGGGCACGAGTGTCTCCGCAGCAACTTCCTGGCGCTTGCCCTGACGTATTACCTGGGCCGTAGGAGACAACATGTTGCGGATGGCGCCGAGGGCCCGCTCAGCTTTGCCTTCCTGGAAAAAGCCGACCAGAGCATTGATCAAGACCACGCCCACAATCACGCCGGTGTCCACCCAGTGGCCGAGCAACGCTGTACCGATCGAGGCAACAATTAGTATGTAGATCAGAACGTTATGAAACTGACGCAAGAAACGGATCAATGGGCCGGGGCCATCAACCTGAGGTAGTCGGTTATAGCCATAGTGTTCCAGGCGTCGGGCGGCTTCGGCATCGGTCAGTCCGTGATCACCAGACTCAAGAGCACCCAGTGCAACATCGGAGTCCATGCTGTACCAGGGTTGATCCAGGTTAGCGGTGGGGCTTTGGGTTGATTCCGGTGCTCTATTCATCAGGTTACCTAGGACAGGCCTCGGGTAATCACAGACGGGTCGCCTCGGCCTTCCACCGCAGCCAACTCAGCACTGGACAGCCACTCGCCCGGCGGCTTGTCCATGACATCGGCGCAGGCCGCCAGGGTGTGGCCCCAGGAACACTGGTTGGCAAACAGCATGCCGGCTTCGTTCAGGGTGCCGCCGCGGTTGACGTAACCCAGTATGCGGGAATAGGCCGGCTGGGGGAACAGGGTATGCAGGTGGCCCCGGAATACCTCCGGGCGCATGTGGGTAAGCGCCACTCGCCGGTGCATCCGGTGCGGGAACAGCCGTTCCTGTTCGAACTCGGTCAGGCAGGTTGCCGCTTCAAGGGTATCCCGGGGCTGGCGGAACCGGCCCGGTTCCTGCAAGTAGACCAGTCGGAACGGCGTTCCGGTTTCCCGCAAACGTTCGCAGGCGCGAATGGCTTCTGAAAGCTGATAGGCGCCATTGGCAATCAGCAGCAAGGGCTCCTCGCCGGCGGATGTATCTTCATCTACCACCAGGGCGCCATGTCTGGCCAGGCGTTCAGCTTCGTTAGCGTTAAAAACACATGGCCGATCGCGTTTCGGAATCACCATGCAGCTGATTCTTCCGCGCTCGGTGAACACCGACGGCAGAACCGCCAGGGTACTGTTGTAGTCAGCAGGGAACAGCACCCGGGACACGTCACTCATCTCGCCCAGCAAAGCTTCACAGAACGTGGTGTCCTGATGGGATTGCTCATTCTTGCCATTCTCCCAGGTGTGGGAGGTGGCTATGATCGGGAACCCAAGCCAGCGGGCGGGCCGACCCACCTCCTTCTGGTGTCTGGCGAAGATCAGCTCCTGCCGCACCGCACCGAGCATTTTTACGCAGAAGGCTTCATAACTGGCGACCAGATTCAGGCCTGCCTTATTCGCCAGGCAGGCAGAGACCACGGCTTCTTCGTTGAGGGCGGTGATGATGTGGCCATGAATGGATTCGTCATCGCTTTCCGGATCGTTTACCCGATGTTTGAGGTCCTTGAGAACACCCGTCAGCCGGTTACTGGCCAGTTCATCCGGATTGCCCACTCTGGGCCGAAGATCCGGATTGCTCTTGGTCAGTGCCCGGAAGAAGTCGTCCACTGCCGTCATTGGTGATGACTTGTTCTGACTGTAAGGCAACACCGGAACCTTGGGTTCACGTGGGTTGCGCAGCGCAAGGGGATGATCCCGCTCAAGGGGTCGCTGTTGCTGGCGGTGCTCGTTAAGCGCAGCGACGGCCCATTCAAGTTCTTCCGGGGGCACCCACAGGGGCTGGATGTGCTCGTTGAACAGGTCCCGGGCCCGGGCGTCCATCCGCGGGTTGCCTGGCAGGGGCAGGTTGTGAGCGGAGTTTTGGCCTGCACCGTAAAATCCGAAGCCCTTGGTGGTTTCGGCGATACCGTAGGGGATGCGGACCGGGTAGCTGGTGTCACCCCGGCCGGCGGCCTCGCCGTGGTCTGCCAGTGTCCGTTCCATATCAAACAACGTGCAGACAAATGCGGCCGGGTCTTTGCCATCGAAACGTACCGGCTCAAATCCATGTGCCTCAAGCAGTTCCGCGAAGCGTTCCAGCCCTTCGCGGGTACCCAGCTCGGTGCGCTGTTCAATTCTACGACCATTAGCAATCATGATGGGCAGAACCTGCCCACTGTCGCCTGCGCGCCACCAGCGCGGAATCCAGTCACTGCCCCTCTGTTCCTCGGCGGCGCCGTCGGAGAGAAAGGCGACCAGCGACTCGCCTGGCAGCGGCATATGGGCATATTGCAGTTCCGCGAAACCGAGATAGCCGCCTTCCAGAATGCCGCCTGCGGTGTGTGGATTGACGTGGCTGCCAAGGGGGGCGGCCATGGAGCCGTCTGGCTTCTGGCGGTAGCTGTAAAAATCAGAGGCAAGTCGTGACAACCCCTCCGGTGCCAGGTAGCGCGCTCGCTGTTCCGGATGCAGGTTGCCCGTCAACACGTTGAGGGCGTCGACGGCGGCAACGCAATGGCCCTGACCCATCAGCCAGCTCCGGGTTTGCCCGGTCAGGTTGTTCAAGGCCAGGTAAGCGGCGTACGCCGGCACCATATTGAGGGCGCCACCGGTATGGCCTTCAGGTGATGCCTTGAAATCCTGGGCAGCCAGCGGCGCCCCGGAGATGTCCACCCGGTTGCAGTAGGTCATATGCACCACCAGCCAGAGTCCTGCGCTGGTCAGTCGGTCCAGATACGCAAGTTTCTGGTAGACCGTATCGGTATCCGGTTGCAGGCCATCCGCCACCAGTTGTCGGGCCAGGGCCTGAACCCTGGCTTGGGTATCCTCCGAGTGGCAGATAACACCATAGCCCTGCTGCCAGCGTTGGTAGGCTGCACTGCGGTTTGCAGTAGCCGGCGATGGAGCTTGTACGTTGGGCGATGGCATGGTGTGGCCTCCATGGCTTTCGGGCTTGAGAGTGTGAAAGAAGTGTAAAACGCCTGGCCCGGTCACCCCTTGATTCAGGTCAGTCGTAATTGCATCTTTTCGGAAGCGTCACAAAGCCACGAGCGATGGCTTGGGTTATCGGTAGAAACGTTATAGGATTAGCATTCTGAACTTGTCCTGAAAGGAATCAGACAATGAGCAAAGCTATCGTGCTGTTGGGAGATCTTGGTTCAGACCATCAGGGTTTCCCGCCCACCCCGGTTCTCGCCGGCTCTCCGGATGTACTCGTAGATGGCAAACCGGTTGCCCGCCTGGGCGACCCCCTTGCGCCCCATTCCAAGCCCAAGCATTCGAACCACCCCAGGGTGATTGCAGAAGGGTCATCTTCCGTGATGATCAATGGCAAGCCGGCTGCCGTCACAGGCAGTGCTGTATCCTGCGGCGGAGTCACCATTGGCAGTGGCTCTGTCGTTATCGGGGGCTGACCAGCTCCGGTCTGATCCTTTCGGGTCGTGCCCAGTAATAACCCTGGCCATGCAGGCCGGGGAACTGCTGTAGCCAAAGAGCGATGGCTTCATCTTCTACCCCTTCAACAACCACATCAAGGTCCAGCGCTTCGCCCAACTCCAGTGCCGCTCGCAGGATTTTCTGGCGGACAGGGTAAAGCAGTACGTCCTGCAGGAAGCTGCGGTCGATTTTCAGTTCATCCAGCGGGAAACTGGCCAGGTTGCCCAGGGATGAATGCCCGGAACCAAAGTCGTCCAGGGCAATGCGAAACCCCATGCTGCTCAGGGTGCGGATGGCGCCTAGGGCGACCTCCGGGTCGGCCATGGCGGCGGTTTCGGTAATTTCAAGAATCACCTGGCCGGGGCCAACCCCGTGCAGGCGTGTGATGGCGCCGGCTTCCTCATGGAATAGCGGATGGGCAACGTCTTTTGCGGAGATGTTAACTGCGACACCGGTACCGTCTCCGTAACGCTGTTGCAATGCGGCCAAGTCCTGGCAGGCCTGGTTCAGTACCCACAAGGTCACGGAATGAATGATGCCCACCTGTTCAGCCAGAGGGATCCAGTGATCCGGGGGAATACGGCCGAACTCCGGATGCTGCCAGCGAATCAGCGCCTCGGCGGAGCGAACCCTGCCATCCCGAATGCTTACCTTGGGCTGGTATTCCAGCCACATGTCGCCGCAACGCAGGGCGTCTTCAACATCCAGCATCAGGATTTGCTGTTGATACTGCCAGTCCGCAATGGCCGGGTCGTAGACCGCCATCGGGCGGGTGTCATCCAGTGATGCAAAGCCAGCGGAGGACAGCACGCTGGCGGCGTCGGTGCCGTGCTCTGGTGCATAGGCAACCCCCATGGAGGCGGCCCAGGAGAACGAAAACCGCCCCTCACGGAAGTTCTCTGACAGCCAGTGACTGACGGTTTTCAATAACTCACGATCCTGCACCTCATCACTGCTGCGAACCATCGCAAAGGCGTGGTTGATGGTGTCCAGAGTGGCGATGCCATAGCCATTGATCATAATCAGCCGATCACCCAGGGTGCGTTTGAGGTAACGGTTCAAATGGCGCAGGTATTGCTTCAGCAGATCTTCGGCCGCCCTGTAGCCCAGGGCCTGTTCCAGTTCGTTGAATCGTGCCAGGCGGATCAGGCACAACGTGTAGGGGGTATGCTGGCAGTCGATGCTCCCCAGGGTTTCTTCCAGCATGGGCCGGTTCGGTTTGCCGGTGACCCGATGGGTTTTCAGTACCCGGTCATAATCGCGCTCGATCCGGGCCCGCAGTTTCTGTTCCTCTTGCACCCGAATATCCGAGCTCAGGCGACGCTGACGCTCTTCCATCAGCAGGCGGCCGACACCACTGGTCAGTATCAGCGATCCGGCGGCGGCCCCTAGAAAGAAGGCAGAATCGGTCAGCGGCGTGACCGGAAACCAGCCGATGGTTCTCAGGGAACTAATGATGGCTCCCAGCACAATGGCAAGCACCGACAATGCGTAATAACGAGCGTAAACGTGTCTGCGCAGCTGGCTGAGGACCAGGGCCAGGATAAACGCGCCACCTGCGGCGCTGATCACCAGGAAAACGTCCTGTCCGAGTAACGGCAGCGGTAACGGCGCAGCCAGCAAATGCAGCCCGGCAGCCATGCTGAAGCCCCGGAGAATTCTGCGGCCCGTGCGGTGGATGGCCATGAAATGGGGGGTGAATTCGCACAGGGCGATCAGGCACAGGGACAGGCTGACCGAGAGTAGTGAATTGAGCTGCGGCATGCCCGGCCAGAATAACCATAGCCCTAGGCCATCCATAACCAGCTGGCTGTAAATTACGCCGATCATCAGCACGCTGAGCCAGGCAAGCCCGGGACGTTTCAGCTTGGCGACAATACTCAGGTTGAGTAACAGGGCGAACACCAGCAATCCGGTAACGAGCGATTTCCACGCGGTGCTGAAGGTTCCAGCGCTGGCGGCCTCATTGCCTCCGGCAACAGACAACGGCAACATCACCGGACCGCTGTTTCTCACCTCCATCAGCAACACGGTTTCGCCGGGCTGGAGGGTGACAGGCCAGATCCATTGGGGCAGGGCGACATAGCGGTTATCGAAGGGGTATAGGTCGCCCATCGCCGGGAACGTCTCGATGGTACCGTCCGGATGAATCAGCGCCGGCTGGAGGTGATCCAGATACGGAGCCGGTACCACCAACTGGCTGTCCACCGGTTCCTGTCCTCCGGTTGTTAGTGTCATCCGGAAGGTAGCTGGCATGCGCGGATAGCCGATGCCGGCACGTTCGTTGGACAACGGTTCCCAGGCTCCGGAATGCCAGCGTTGCTGCTCAATTACCTCAGCCAGTGGGGCTAGCAGGTAGTGGGACTGAGGGTTTAACTTGACCGGAGAGGTGCTGCCGATGGTGGCCGTCATGGCCTGGTCGGGAGTGGCTGACGGTGCGATCAGGAGCGCGGCGGCAAGACCGTAACCGGCAGCGAGGAACAGGATGAGAAACGGCAACCAGCGATGCAGCGATTGCAAAAAAGGCAGCCTGGTCAGCGTGGGGCGGCTGGTCTGATTTGCGGGCTCGGAATCCATTCTATGCACATCCTGGCAATGCGTTTGGTCAAAAATTACTTAAAATTACGACCGGTAACTCATTGTAACAATATGAATTTCAACAAATTTTAATGTATTTGATCGTATTTTGCATTTGCTGTTTAAAACGCATGGTTAAAATGAGACCTGCGCAACAGATGGCCGGCGCTGGTATAGTAGATGTTTCGGCAAGGCGACAGGGTAAGGTTCGGGAGTGCAACGCAGTATGATGTTCATCAAGCGGTTATTGATCGTGCCAGTGCTGCTGGCGGTCACGTTTTTGCTGTCGGCAAGTCCGGTGCTGGCAGCCGGTCAGGGGATGCCGGCACTGGCCTCGGTCAATGCCGCCGCCGCGGTTGTCGGAGAAGACGCGATGTTGTTTGGCAAGAATGCCGACCGGCCGGTTCCGATTGCGTCAATCACCAAACTGATGACTGCCCTGGTGGTTGTAGAATCCGGCCAGGACATGAATGAATGGCTGACCTTCGAAGAGCGCCACGTGCCTGCAGCGGCAAACGCCTGGACCCGTATTCGGGTGGGCTCGCGATTGAAACGCGGTGACGTTTTGAGAATTGCCCTGATGTCGTCGGAGAATTTTGCCGCCTACACCCTGGCACGAGCCTACCCCGATGGTTTCGATGGCTTTGTCGCGGCGATGAATGCCAAGGCCGCAGAGCTGGGTATGGAAAACACCCGGTTTGTTGATCCTACCGGGCTGTCTGTCGAGAATGTGTCCAGCGCCTCTGATCTGGTGCGGCTTGCCAATGCGGCACTGGCGCATCCACTGATTGGCGAATACTCGACCACTGGCTATTACCGTGCTGAATTCAGGGGGCCCAGGTACAGCCTGTCGTTTGGTAACACCAACGCCTTGGTGCATCGTCAAAGCTGGGGTGTGGGGCTGAGCAAGACGGGCTACCTGACGGAGGCTGGCCGGTGCCTGATCATGGTGTCCGAAATGGACAGCAAGCCGGTGATTACGGTGCTGCTGGATTCGTTGGGCACCCGGTCGCCGATGGGCGATGCCGGCCGAATCAAACGTTGGCTGGCGAGTGGCGACCCCGGGTCTGTGGCGGCTGCGGCAAAACGCTACGAGCAGGAGAAAAACGCTGCCTGGGCGGCGACAGAGGGGAGCCAGACGGCTCGTGTCAATCAATAACAGGGTTCGGGCGACGATGATCCAGATACTGACGACCGGCGGCACCATCGACAAAGTGTACTTTGATGCCAACAGCAAGTTTGAGATAGGCGAAAGCCTGCTCCCGGAATTGCTCAGAGAATCCAATATTCACGATGGCTATGCCATCCGTGAGTTGATGCGCAAGGACAGCCTGGAACTCACTGACGATGACCGGGCAACCATTATGGAGGCAGTTCGTGCCTCGGACTGTTCCAGAATCCTGATCACCCATGGTACCGATACCATGGCTCAAACCGCCCAGGCTCTGAGGCCGCTGGCGGACCGCACCATTGTCCTGACCGGTGCCATGCAGCCCGCCCGCATGCGCCGTACCGATGCCATCTTCAACATCGGCTTTGCCTGGGCGGCGGCGCAGCTATTGCCACCGGGTGTCTACATCGCCATGAACGGTGAAGTCTTTGAGGCTGGCGCGGTGCGCAAAAACCTGGAAGCCCAGAAGTTCGAGCGGATCGTCGCGGATTAACCCGGCTCGCCCACGGACTCAATTTCCTGCGCGGTCAGTGAACGGTATTGCCCCGGCGCCAGGGTCTGGTCCAGGACGATATCACCAACACTCTGCCGGTGCAGTGCCATAACGTGGTTGCCCACCGCTGCCAGCATGCGCTTCACCTGATGGTACCTGCCTTCCCGGATGGTCAGCTCGATTTCCGTTGCAGAGCGCAGCAGAACCTGGGCTGGCAGCGTAGGCTTTTCTTCCCCATTAAGCTCGACACCTTGCTCCAGCGCCTGGCAGGCATGTTCGTCCAGCGGTTCTGCCAAAGTAACCCGGTAGGTTTTCGGACAGTCCCTGCGCGGTGATGTGACCTGGTGAGACCACTGGCCGTCGCTGGTCAGGAGCAGCAGTCCGGTGGTGTCTTTGTCCAGCCGCCCTGCGATATGCACCTGCCTGGCCAGCTCAGGGGGCAGAAGGTCAACCGCGGTAGGTTGGCTGCTGTCGTTGTTGGCACTGATCACCCCGGCTGGCTTGTTCATCATCAGGTACAGGCTCCCGGGCAGGGTCAGGGCTTCGTCGCCCATCGTTACCTCGGCATTCTCCGGAACCTGACTGTTGGCACTTTTGAAAACGGCCCCATGAACACGCACTCGCCCGGCTGAAATCGCACGTTTGGCCTCTTTGCGGGAGAGCCCGCTGCTGGTGGCAACAAACTGATCCAGGCGCATCAGCAGCCGTGTCCTTGCGGAGGTGCAGACAGGGTTGCCAGGCACAGCACGGGCGTCTGTCCGGTCAGCCTTGACCAAAGCAGTGGAAGGGCGTCCCGGTCGACTGATGGCCTTGGCATCCGATCGCTGGGGACGGGCATAACACCGGATTCGGAGGTTTCCGCCAGAATGAAGGTAAACGGGTGAGCACCGGGAATGCCCAGTCGAATGTCCGTGACGGTGATCTGATTGCCGGCTTGCCGGTAATCCAGAAAGCCGCGGGTGAACCACTCAAGACGACGGGCCTCAGGGAGGGAGGCGACCGAGCGGGCCAGTTCGGGCCGGCGGGGAAAGTGCTCCAGGTTCAGCTCGTCACTGTCATCAAGAAAACCGGTTACGATTTCGACCCGGTGCTCGTCCGTGATGGCGGTTACTCGCCACAACACCGTGTTGAACGGCATGGGCTGCACCAGCAAAGAGGCTTCCTCCATGCCGGCCTCTGCAAGGGCCGGTTGAACCCTGTCGGTCATCCACTGCTGGGCAACCAGAGTCCAGCCCAGGTACAGGGTCGACAGCACCAGACCCGCGGCAACAGCATTGGTTGCCGGAGGGCGAATCAGGAACGCCAGGCAGCCTGCCAATAAGGGCAGGGTGTACAAAGGGTCAATAATGAAAATGCTGTTGAGGGCGACCGGGTCTCCCAGGGGCCAGAACAATTGGGTGCCGTAGGTGGTAAAGGCATCCAGCAGCGGGTGGGTGACCAGGATCAAACCTGCCAGGGCCAGCCACCGTTGATAGGAAAGCTGCGGTTTCCAGCGCCACAAACCCCAGGCAATCAGGAATGACAGCGGGATCAGGATAAACAGGGAATGACTGAAGCCCCGGTGCTGGGTGAAATTGGCCACGGCACTGCCGTAGTCGATAACCACGTCCAGGTCAGGCAGGGTGCCCAGCAGTGCGCCGGTGAGCAGAACAGAGCGACCGAGTGTCTTGCCGGCAACCGCACCGGCAATGGATGCGCCGAGGGCGGCTTGAGTAATGGAATCCATGGATCTCCGCAACAATACCGTGAGGGACACCGGGTATTATGCGCTGATTCCGGATTCAGATCACCGGTCAGGAGGAAAGACACCGGCGGTCAGGCCGCCGGAACCGGAGCGTCAGGCTGCGGGGCTTGGCCTTCCTCGGCATGATTTCATCGGTTGCATCTTCGAGGCCCAGCCGGCTCAGCTACCACGGATCACGTTCAGTTTCTCAAGCAGCGCCTCCGACGGCATGCCGTCGGCAATCAGGCCCTGGGATTTCTGGAACTCGCGAATGGCCTTGCGGGTGTTCGAGCCCAGAATGCCGTCGGGTTTACCGCTGGCAAAGCCCTTGTCGTTGAGGGTTTGCTGAAGCTGGATGATCTGGTCTCGTGACAGAGTTGGCTGATCTTCCGGTGGTGGATTCTGTAGCCCTCCGGCGCCAGCAATTCGATCGGCGAGGTGGCCTACCGAAATGGCATAAAACTCAGAACGGTTCCAGCCCATGATCACGCGGAAGTTGCTGTAAACCAGAAAGGCCGGGCCCTTGTGGCCACTGGGTACCACCAGTGCCGCCTCAATCGGTTCGTTTGCCAGGGCGTTGCCAAAGGCATCGGTAATGCCCATGCCACGCCACTCAGCCAGCGGTAAACGGCGGCCATCGGACAGGCTGAAGTCAAAGTTGGCTGGCAGCAGGACCTCCCGGCCCCAGCGATACTCGCCGTCCCAGCCCATGGACTGGAGGAACTTACCCGCAGACATCATGGCATCCGGCAGGCTGTTCCAGAGGTCCCTGCGGCCGTCGCCATCGGCATCGACCGCATGTTGCAGGAACACGGTGGGCATGAACTGGACGTGGCCCATGGCGCCGGCCCAGGAGCCTTCCATCCGTTCCGCGGGAATGGCCCCTTCGTCAATGATTTTCAGGGCCGCAACGAACTGCTCGGTAAAAAATGTGCTGCGACGCTGGTCGCAGGCCAGGGTTGCCAGCGAGCTGGGCACCGGCATCTTGCCGAAGTAGCTGCCATAGTTGGTCTCCAGGCCCCAGAATGCCAGCAGGTAGGGGGCAGGTACTCCGGTTTCCCGGGTAACCCGGTTGAGCAGTTCCCGGTGTTTCTCCAGTAACTCCCGGCCGTTGGAAATCCGGGACTCATTCACCCGGCGGTTGAAGTAATCGGCAAACGTGGTGGTGAACTCGGGTTGCCGGCGGTCGAGCTCAATCACGCGCTCGATGTAGTTGACGTTGGCCAGCACATCCCGGGCCGTCGCCGCGCTGACGCCGGCACCGACGGCGCGGGCCTCGAGAGTTTGTTTGCACTCGGCAAACTGCTCGTCGGTCATGACCGGTATGCTCTGGCCCTGTGCGCTAAAGGCCAGGGCTGACAGTGACAGCGCGCCCAGGGTACGGCGAATGATTGACCGTGTAATCAGATGAGCCACAGAAAACCTCTCGGGACAAAGATAAGCGATTGTTGTCGCCATGTTAGCCTGTTTTCGGGCCCGGAAAACACCGCAGGAAGGCCAGCTGTGTGACAATTCTTTAATGCCTGATGGTATCTGTCGCGTTTGTCGTCTTTTTGTTGCGGGTGGGTCACGCTGAGCCCGTGATGTTCTATAGTTTACGGATGCACGCAAGCCCGGAGTGGATGGTTTTATGGCAACACTGAAAGCGCTGGTGGTTGATGACGCCAGTTTTGTGAGGGATCTGGTAAAGCGCACGGTTCGCCAGCGATTCCCGGTGATTGAGACTACTGATGCCCAGAATGGGCGCCGGGCCCAATCACTGATGTCCCGGGGCAACTTTGACCTGGTCCTGTGTGACTGGGAAATGCCCGAGATGTCCGGGCTGGAACTGTTGCAGTGGATGCGCCAGCAGCCTCAGTACGAGAAAGTGCCATTCATCATGATTACCAGTCGGGGAGACAAGGATCATGTAATTGAGGCGGTCAAGGAAGGGGTGTCCGAGTACCTGGGCAAGCCGTTCAGTCCCGAAGGGTTGAGCAAGAAGATTATCAAGGTCATGGGGCGGCGCCTGAAGGACGCTATGGAGAGAGGCGGCAAGTCCATGGAAGGGCCTGCAGATGCCTTCAAGGAATCGGCGGCACTGCTTACCCAGAAGCGGGATGCCCCGGAGCCTCGAAAAGAACCTGCCGCTGGTGTCACGGGGCAGGATAATCCACTGTTGGCGGGTGCCCGCCGAGAAGCCCCATCACGATCGGCTGCTCGCGGGCCAATGAGTCTGGCCTCGGTCAGGTTTTCTGACAGTACGCTGAAATCTGTGGTGAAAGATGTCAACCTGACGGAAGTCCGGGTGATTGCCAAGCGGGACCAGGAGTTTCCCGGCATTCTGGATCAGGCGGTGGTGGATATTGATATTGGCGATGGCCAGATGGCCCGCCTGAATGGTTATGTGCATCAACTGCAGGCGGTGGACAAACGCCAGGATACCGATTTTGTCAGCGTTACCATCCGGTTTGTCGATGAGGATCCAAAAAAGCTGGAGGACCTGTCACGGTTTGTGGCTCGGTTCCGCGCCGGTAGCCGCTAGCTCGGCCGATTGCGGGCCGGATCAGTTGTTGCTGGTTTCCGGAACCCGCTCCACCAGTCGCTCCCGGGGGAAGTGGCATATGAATTCACTACCCTCGCCAACCTTGCTTCGAATCTCGAGATTGCCGTCGTGATTGATCAGTACATGCTTGACGATGGCCAGGCCCAGACCGGTTCCGCCGGTGTCTTTGTGTCGGCTCGGGTCTGCCCGGTAAAAGCGCTCGGTCAGTCGCGGAATATGAACCGGGTCAATGCCGATACCGGTGTCCTTTACCCGCAGGTGCGCGCCGTCCCGGTTGGTACTCCAGGAGACTTCAATGATGCCATTGGCCGGCGTGTATTTGACGGCATTGAAAATCAGGTTTGAAAAGGCACTTCTAAGCTGACTCTCATCACCCCGCAACAGTCGGTGGTCTGTGACTTCCATCAGGATTTTGTGATTCCTCTCGCCGCTGAGCGCCCGGGCGTCGTGGCAAATCTGACCGATCAGCTGTTCGACATCGGTCAGGGCGTCGTCGCCGGTGTGTTCACCGGTCTCGATTTTTGATAACAGGATCAAGTCAGTAATCAGGGCCTCCATTCGGGATGACTGCGCCGCCATGGTGTTGATGGCCCGTCGCCACTTTGGTGGCAGTTCGTCACCGTGATCAACCAGGGTTTCCAGATAACCGCTGATGACGGTCAGCGGGGTTCGCATCTCATGGGAGACGTTGCCGACAAAGTCCCTTCGCATCTGTTCCAGTTGGTAAAGGCGGGTAACGTCTTTGGCGACGATCAGCCGGTCGTCATCGCCAAACAGGCTGATCTGGATCTGCAAATGGAGGTGGGGCCGGGCTGGCGAGTGGATTTCCAGTGGCTCCCGGTAATCCCGGGCATCGAAGTAGGCTTTGAAGGCCGGTGTGCGAATCAGGTTATGGATGTACTGCCCCTGGTCCGTACTGCGTTTGAAACCGAGCAGGTACTCCGCTGAGCCATTCCACCATTCCATGGCGCCCCGGGCGTCGGTCATGATGACGCCGTCGCGCATAGCGTTGGTTGATTCCTGCACCCGGTTGATACGGGCGCGCAGCCGGTCCTGAGTCAGCAGGTGGCCCTGGTGAAGTTTGTGCAGGTTGTCGAAGATGTCGCCCCACAGCCCGATACTTTTGGGTGGCTCGCCGGTGGCGCTGGGGTTGGCCAGCCATTGGTAAAGGTGGCGGGCTTGCCCAAGGGTCCACCAGAGATAGGCCACCAGTCCTGCAAGCAGGCCATACAAGGGGTAGCCGAAATACCAGCCCACCAGGGAAGTGCCAGCAAGGCCGGCGAAGATCAGGCGCAGATATCTTGACCAGTTGTTTTGCATCAAAGTCTGCCTTGTTGTGGATCCGGCGCTGATGCGTGAGGCCGGTATGGATCAGGCTGCCCGTGTTGAGAAACGGTAACCGGTGCCCCGTACCGTCTGAATCAGGTGATCGTACTTGTCTCCGAGCGCCTTTCGCAACCGACGTATGTGTACGTCAACGGTGCGCTCTTCGACATACACATTGCCGCCCCAGACCTGGTCCAGCAACTGGGAGCGGGTATACACCCGTTCCTGATGGGTCATGAAAAACTGCAGCAACCGGTATTCGGTGGGTCCCATGGTCAGTGCGCCCTCTGGAGAGGTAACCCGATGGCCGACCGGATCCAGGGTCAGACCTTCCACTTCAATGGGGCTGTCGACGCCGGCCGGTGTTGCCCGGCGGAGCACGGCCTTCAGTCGTGCCACCAGTTCCCTGGGACTGAAGGGCTTGGTAATGTAATCGTCGGCACCCACTTCAAGGCCCTGGATCTTGTTGTCTTCCTCGACTTTGGCGGTCAGCATAATGATCGGAATGTCCGCCGTGGCCTCTTCTTTCTTCAGCCGTCTCGCCAGCTCCACGCCACTGGTGCCTGGCAGCATCCAGTCCAGCAGAATCAGATCGGGCTGTTTATCCACAATCAGGGCGTGGGCTTCGAGGGCATCCGCTGCCTCTAGATAGTCATAATCAGCCATTTCGAGCGCGACCGCGATCATTTCGCGGATAGGTGCTTCGTCATCGACGATCAGGACAGTTTTTCCAGTCATGAGCATTAACCTGTGTCAGACCCCGGGAGCGAACATGGCTCCCCAGTAATGTTGCTGGGTCATTACAACGCGTCTTTGTTACAAGTATATGACATGGGCGAAGGGTCAGAGCATCAAATCCAGGGCGAGGCCTGCGAACACCGCAAAGCCGGCCCAGTTATTGTTCAGGAACGCTTTGAAGCAGCCGTCCCGGGAGCGTTCCCGCGCCAGATACTGGTGGTAGACAAACAGGCTGGCCATGGCGACCACCCCCAGATAGTAGAGGCTGCCCAGGTCGGCCTGGTTGCCCACCATGATCAGGATGACAATCACCATCGTCTGCAAGGCGCCGATAATGGCCCGGTCGGCCTCGCCAAACAGGATGGCGGTCGATTTGATGCCTATCTTGACGTCATCATCCCGGTCGACCATGGCGTAGAGGGTGTCGTAGGCGACAGTCCAGAGCACGTTGGCGGTAAACAGCAGCCAGGTGAGCTGGCTCAGTTCATTGGCCTCGGCGGCCCAGGCCATGGGGATTGCCCAGGAGAAAGCGGCGCCCAGGAACAGCTGGGGCAGGTGGGTATAGCGTTTCATGAATGGGTAGATGAACGCCAGCAGGGCGCCACCGAATGACAGGTACAGGGTCAGCGAGTTGGTAAACAGCACGACCATCAGGAACGACATCAGGCACAGGCCGGCAAACAGGGCGACGGCTTCCCAGGCCCGGATGCGACCGGTAGTCAGGGGGCGGTCCTTGGTGCGTTTGACGTGGCGGTCCCAGTCCCGGTCAGCGAAGTCGTTAATGGCACAGCCCGCCGCCCGCATGAAGAACACGCCCAGGGTGAAGATCACAATGTTGGCCACGGACGGCATTCCGCCCGCGGCAAGCCAGAGTGCCCACCAGGTGGGCCAGAGTAACAGCAGGCTGCCAATAGGCCGGTCGATGCGCAGCAGCTTCGCGTAATCGGCCAGGCGGCTCTGGACGTGTTCTGGCAGGGCGTTCTGCAGCATGGCAAGGGTCTTCCATCGGTCGGGTGCTTGGGCAGTGGCTGATTATAGCCAGCCTGGCGGCGCCGGTTAAACCCGCGTTTACCGCTGGTAGAGTGTGGGCAGCAGGTACTCGCCCACCATCAGGGCATGGTCGCCGCGGTAAAACAGGGAGCGCCGGGCCAATTGTGGCTGCTGGTCATCGGTGTTCTGGCACAGCCCGGTTTCCAGTGGGCCGCGTAGCCATTCAGGACGGCTGAAGAGATAGGCGCCCAGAGGCTTGCTGCCAAGGCTTCGAAGGCGTCGGCCCTTGCCTTCAAGACAGGCCAGGGGAATGATGGTGCGGGCAAGTACCCAGGGTTGGCCATCACCGCACAGACGGACTTCCCTGATCCAGGCCCGCTGCCGGGGTGCCAGGCCGAGACGTCGGGCTTCTTCAAGTGTCGGCACGGCGAAGCCTTCGTTGCAGACTTCCACGTGAAAATGGTGACGGCATTGCCGCTGAAGCGCCCGGGTAAACGAGCCTTCCACCCGAAGCCAGTACCGCGCCGGACCATGTACCGCCGGATTCCGGAGACCGGCGGCAGACAGTGAGCGATACCAGTGCGTAGGGGGGATGATCGGCCCGTTGCAGCGGTCAGAGTCCTTTGACGGCATAGATTCCGGGCGCGTTACGCCAGTATCCCTTGTAGTCCATGCCATAGCCGAACAGGAATCGGTCTTCCACATACAGGCCGGTGAAGTCCGCTTTCAGGCCAGGGCGGGCCTTGCGATCATGCTCCTTATCGACCAGAACTGCGGTCAGGACTTCTTGGGCGCCATGGGCCAGGCAGTAATCCGCAATGGCGCAGAGGGTCGTACCTTCGTCGAGGATGTCGTCGACTATCAACACCGTGCGGCCTTTCATGTCAGCTTCAGGCTGGAGCTTCCATTCCAGGATGCCGCCGGTGGTTTCCTGTCGGTAGCGGGTTGCGTGCAGGTACTCTGCCTGAATCGGAAACCGGAGCCTGGGCAGCAGTTGTCCGGTCAGGATAAGACCGCCGTTCATCACACAGAACAGCAGTGGGTTGCTGTCTTTCAGGCGCTCGGTAATGGCGGTGGCCATGGTGTCGATGGCGGCACTCACCTGCTGCTCATTCACAAGGCAGTCGGCTTCAGCCATGACCTGGTTCATGTCGGCGACGGTATCGGTCATAACGGTCGGATCCTGTCGTAAAACGGGCGATTATACCGAAGTGGGCTCCTCGAAGGGAGGGGGTTGGCATCGTGTAGTTATCTGTAGTTACGGCTATTGGCACAAATGTATCGGTATGAGCGTCCGTGCTGGCATTGGTCATCGGCAAAGGTACGAGTATTATGGCCCATTGCGATTGTCTGGCCCGTCCGGACAAATCTTCAAGGTGGTGCTTGATTGTTGCATTGTCAGACAATAATATTCCGCCAACATTGATGGGAGAAATAACATGAAAAAGTGGCAGTGTGTGGTTTGTGGCCTGATCTACGATGAGGCCGAGGGTTGGCCGGAAGACGGAATCGAGCCGGGTACAAAATGGGAAGACGTGCCCGAGGATTGGGTTTGCCCGGATTGCGGCGTTGGCAAAGAAGACTTCGAGATGATCGAAATCGGCTGATAAACGGAGCAGATGAATGACCAACCAGGCACCGATTGTGATTGTGGGCACCGGGTTGTCGGGCTACTCGCTGGTACGCGAGTTTCGCAAGCTGGACAAAGACACCCCGATTGTCATGGTTACCGCCGATGATGGCGTCAGCTATTCCAAGCCGATGTTGTCTACCGGCTTTACCAAAGACAAGGATGCCCAGGGGCTGGCTCAGGCCGATACCGAAGCCATGGCCGAGCAGCTTGGAGTGGAAGTGCGCACCTACACTACGGTAACCGGCATAGACACCGGCAAGCACGAGCTGATCCTGGGTGATGAGCGGCTTGGGTACAGCAAACTGGTGCTGGCCTGGGGGGCCGATGTGATCCGCCTCGGGCTGGCGGGGAATGGCCTGGACCGCGTGCATTCCATTAATGATCTGCTGGACTACCGGGCGTTCCGCAAAGCGCTTGACGGCGGCAAGCGGGTGGCGATCATGGGCGCCGGGCTGATTGGTTGTGAGTTTGCCAACGATCTTCGCAATGGTGGTTATGAGGTCGACGTGATTGCACCGGACGCCACGGTGATGCCCAGCCTGTTGCCGGAGCCCGCCGCTGAGGCTGTTCGCCATGAGCTGACGGAGCTTGGGGTTCGTTTCCACCTGGGAACCGTTGTCGAGCAGGTTGATGAGGACGGAGACGGCGTCCGGCTGACGCTGGGTAACGGTGAAACACTGCAGGCTGACCTGGTGATTTCAGCCGTCGGTTTGCGGCCGCGAACCGAGCTGGCGAAAGCCGCGGGGCTGGACACCGGGCGGGGCGTACAGGTAAACCGTGCGCTGGAAACCTCAGCAGAGGATGTCTATGCCCTGGGCGACTGCGCCGAAGTGGACGGCCAGGTACTGCTTTATGTGCTGCCTCTGATGGCTTGTGCCCGTGCTCTGGCGAAAACCCTCTCGGGCGAACGCACGGAGGTCCGTTATGGCACCATGCCGATTATGGTCAAGACACCTTGCTGCCCGACAGCCGTGTGCCCGCCACCGGCCGGTGCCGAAGGTAGCTGGCAGGTAGAACAGGAAGCCTCCGACGTGAAGGCGCTGTTCAAATCCCCCGACGGTGCAACGCTGGGTTTTGCGGTAACCGGTCGTTTTGCCGTTGAAAAGCAGGCGCTGGCGCGTGAAGTGCCACCTATCCATCAGGATTGATCCGCCCCTCGTCGGGGCCATTCGGCCCCGATATTCTTCCTTGCCTTGTTGTTGTCGTTGCGAAATTTTGCTGTCTGCGGTAGAAAACCCGTTCGTGAGCTAACAAAACACAGGAGCAGGCATGCTAGAGGTAACCCGTAAGCTGGTGGAACTGCTGGACTTGTCCCCCATCGGTGATGATCATTTTCAGGGTGAGAGCGAAGACCTGGGATTCCCCCATGTGTTTGGTGGTCAGGTGTTGGGGCAGGCTCTGATGGCAGCCAGTCGTACCGTCGAGGACCGGCTGTGCCATTCGCTGCACGCCTATTTTCTGCGCCCGGGCAACCACAGCATGCCGATTGACTACGAGGTGCAGCGGGTTCGTGATGGCGGCACCTTTTCGGTGCGCCGGGTGATTGCCCGCCAGGATGGCAAGGAAATTCTGACTGGATCCATGTCGTTCCAGGTGACTGAGCCGGGGCTGGATCACCAGTTGGCGATGCCCGAGGCGCCAGAACCTGAGTCACTGCGTTCCGAGCAGGACTGGGGCAAGATGATTGCCGAAAAGCTGCCGGAAAAACTGCGCGATGTGATGACCAAGGATCGTCCGATTGAAATCCGCCCGGTCAATCCGATGAACCCATTCAAGCCAGAGAAGCGTCCGCCCCATCGCCAGAACTGGTTCCGGGCGGCCGGCCCCCTGCCGGATGATCCTGTGTTGCACCGGTGTCTGCTGACTTACGCTTCGGATTTTACCTTTCTCGGTACGTCGCTGAACCCCCATGGCCGCACATTCATGAGCAAGGGGATGCAGGTGGCCAGCCTGGACCACGCTATCTGGTTCCACCGGAACTTCCGCATGGACGACTGGCTGCTCTATGACAAGGACAGCCCCAGCGCGTCCGGTGCACGGGGATTTAACCGGGGCAACTTCTTTACCCGGGACGGTGTGCTGGTGGCATCAACGACTCAGGAAGCGCTGATTCGCGAGCGCTTGGGCTGACCGGACATCCAGTCAATCATCTCTTCTAATGGCAGCGGCCTGGTCAGGATGTACCCCTGAATCAGGTCGCAACCCATGTCTTCCAGCAGGTGCATCGTCACTTCATCCTCAACTCCCTCGGCAACCACCGTGTAGCCCAGGCTGTGGCACATATCGATGGTGGTCCTTACGATGACACGGTCTTCCTCCCGATGCGACAGTTCGGTAATCAGTGACCGGTCGATTTTAATCTCACTGGCGGGTAGCTGTTTAATGTAAGACAACGAGGAGTACCCGGAGCCGAAGTCGTCAATGGACAGGGGGATACCGGCTGCGTTCAGGGCGTTCAGGGCCTTCAGGGAGTTAACCGGATCCTGCATCATTGAGGTTTCCGTTACTTCAAAGGTGATGGCACCCATATGGGAGTGAAAGCTTTGCATCAGGCGCTGGACAAACACGGCGAAATCTGGTTCCCGGAGGTTGTTGGGCGAGATATTGACGGCTATGCCAGTGTTGAAACCCAGCTCCAGCAACCGACTGCGCATCTGTAACGCTTCCCGCAGAACCCAGCGGGTCAGGGGTTTGATCAGACCACTTTGCTCCGCCAGGGCGATGATCTCGTCGGGGGGCACCGGCTGCTCCCGGTCTGGCCAACGGATCAGGGCTTCATATCCGACGATCTGCCGGGACTTGAGCGACAACTTGGGTTGTAGGAACAACGCCAGCGAATTGTTGTTGATCGCGTGTCTGAGTTCTGACACCAGGGTCAGACTTTCGGCACTGTATGAATCCCGGGACGGCTTGTAATAGGCGATACCCCGGTCACGGGCACGGTCAGAGCCTTCGGCAATCACGGCGCGACGGATCAGGGTGTTGGCATCTGCGCCGTGTTCGGGAAAGATTGCGACCCCCAGCTGAGGCGTTAACGGCACCTGCATCCCGAGGAAATCGACCGGGTATCTAACTTCCTCAATACTGCGCAGTACAGCCCTCGTGGCAGCTTCCGCTTCGGTGGCATCGACCAGAAACGCAAAGGTTTGCGGGTCCAGGCTGGCGAGGTAAAAGTTGCGGGTGTCGCTCTGTTCAATGGCAATGGCGCCTGGCACATCCCGAATCACCGCATTGTAGTGCTTGGATGCCAGCTCCAGGATGCGGTCGCTGTTACGATGGCCCAGGGTCTTGGTGACTGAATTCAGATTGTTGAGATGAATAATCACCACACCATAGCGTTTGCGATCATTCGACTGGGTCAGCTCGCTCAACTTCATTTCATAGCTGCTGCGATTGGGCAGGCCGGTGAGCGGGTGATGCAGGGCCTGGTCCATCAGCCGAAGCTCGGCCGATCTCCGGGCTTCAAGTGCCCGTAACTCGGCTTCCCTGGCCAGTACCTTGTCCTGGCGTTCCCGGTATATGCGTATCGCCAGAGCCAGGCTTAACAGAATGGCTTCCAGTGCGGAGCCTATCTGCATGCCGTAGGCGGTGATGAAGTTGTTGGGGATCAGCCCGTATTTGTTGGCGGCGGTAATGGCGCTGCCCAGCGTTAGTGCTCCCCAGGCCAGCGTGTAGTAAGCCGCCTGAGGGTTGCCTCTGGCCCATTGTAACGGACCGATCACGGTCAGCAGCAGACAACTGGGGATGGCCAGCGCCACGGTTAGCCGGCTGCCGGTGCCGTAGTCGGTGAGAAAGGTGAGTGTCGCCACCACCACATTGAGCACAATGGTAAACAGAATCAGCCGGTCCAGCACCGGGCTGGATCGGCTCAGTCTCAGGAATGACCGTGAAAACAGCAGCGTGAAAACCATGGCAAAAGGCACGGTCAACAGCATGGCCCGGTTCTGGATGGCGGGGAGGTTTGGCCACAATAACTGGTACGTGATGCCGTTCAGGCTGCCTACCAGTATCAGATAGCCAAAGGTGGACAGCACGTAGAGCAGGTAAACCGGCTCCCGAAGTGCAAGGAACACAAACAGGTTGAAACAGATAACGGTGATCAGAATGCCGTAATAACCGGCGTGTAGCTGGCTTTCAATTGAGGCTTTTTCAAAGTAGCTCCGGCTGTTCCAGAGTTTCAGTGGCACCTGCATGGCGCCTTCGGTTTCTACCCTCAGCAGGATCTGGTAACTGCTTTCAGGCTGAAGCTGGAAAGGAAACAGGAAGTGGGGATGCTGAACCGCGCGTTGCCGGAACGGCTTTTTATCACCGGTGTGCGCCTGGTGAACGATGTCCCCGTCCCGAAGCAGGTAGAAATCAATGAAATCCAGCTGTGGGTAGCTGACTTCAAGCAGGGTGATCTGCTCAGGATCCTGGATTGCGAAACGCAGCCAGATGTGGTCCCGGATGTAGCCGAAGTTTGGCGTTCGTTCCGGTAGTATCTGCCATTCGACCGAGGCCATGGCTTGTTCGGGCGTGAGCTGGACATCCGGCGCCAGGCGCAGATACTCAATCTCCGGTATATAGGAAACGCTTGCCGGCTGCGCCTGAAGCGGCAGAGTTATCAACAGACACAGCAGGGCCAGAAGCTTAGCCGGGTTCATCAGAGTCACAAGTTACCGTTATTGTCGTTATGCTGACGAGTATGGCCTGTCGCCGAAGGCGGCTCAAGCACCAGGGTTCGTAGATTTGGTAACTTGTGTAAAGATTGGTCAAATAGCGTTAACCCAGTTTTTCGCCCAGGGGACTGCCTCGGATTCAGGCTCCATGGTTTCCAGAGCATCCACCCTCAGTGATTCGCCCACCTTCCGGGCGCCAGTTTCATAAAAGGCTTCTTCAATAAGTTCGCCGGCACCGCAGAAGGTGTCGCCGTATGAGCTGTCACCCAGCACAACGATGCCGAAAGGCCGGCCGGGTTGCTGAGGCAGTTGTTCCCTGAGGGCCAGGTAAAAAGGCAGCAGGTTGGCCGGTATCTCGCCCTGTCCCGTGGTGGAGGTGCAGACCAGCAGGGCATCGTCATTGTCGGTAATGTCTTCAAGCTGCGGGTTTTCCAGCACCACTACCTGGTGCCCTTCGCTCTCCAGTTCCTCGCCAATTTTGCGGGCCGCCAGCAGGGCGCCACCATAAACACTGCCCACCAGAACTCGAATTGCTGCCATGTCACCACCTATGCTTTGTCAGGACTTCGGCCCCCTGGCCAACCGGGGCTGATCATAGCGATGGCGTTCCTCGGGCTCAAGTCCGGGGTTCTATTGGCTCCGTGATGCCCTGGCTTCGTACCCGGGGGGCGATACGGTTCCTGCCCGCATCTTTGGCGTTGTACAGTTGTGTATCTACCTGTTTGAGTAATTCATTCACCGAGCCCGCCTTGGAAATGGAGCAGACTCCGGCACTGATAGTGACCGGCAGTGTCTCGCCCTGATACTGGAACTGTGTGCTGGCCACCTCCGACCGAAGCCGCTCAGCCAGCGACAGAGCCTGCAGCAGGCTGGTATCTGGCAGCAGCAGGAGAAATTCCTCCCCGCCCCAGCGGGCGGCGAGGTCGGACTGTCGCACCACGGTATGGGTGAGGTCGGCAAATTGCCGGAGCACCGCATCGCCGGCGTTGTGACCAAAATCATCGTTGATGCGCTTGAACAGATCCAGGTCAATCAGCACCACCGAGAAGTGGTGGCCCGCCCGTTTGAAACGGGAGAATTCCGTATCCAGCCGGTTCTGCATTTCCCGGCGGTTGGCCAGTCCTGTCAGCTCGTCGGTTCGGGCTGCCCGTTCATGAGTTTTTGCCAGTGCCAGGAGCCTGTTCCTCGCCCGCAGACGCCCCGCTTCCAGCACGAAGCAGAAAATGGATTCAAAGGTCAGGGTAGCGAAAAAGCGAATCTTGAAGTCGATGGTGTATTCCGCGGTCACCAGGGGCAACCCCGGAAACTGGAAAACAATGATCGCCAGGAGATAGCAAAACAGCAGAATGGCTGTGCCGCCTTTCAGGCTGGTCAGATAAAACAACAAGGGTGGAAAGACATAAAACCACAGCGGCCCGGTGTTGCCCTCGCCGCCGGATGCCAGCAGATAGGCGAACAGCAGCCCCACTGTGGTCAGCAGACCCGCCTTCTGTACAACACGATCCCGGGTCCAGGCGTACCAGATCATGTTGAAACCAACAGGAACAATGAACAGCCAGAGTACCCAGGCATGGACCAGGTGCTCGGCGTACCAGGCCTTGGTGCCAATGCCCGCCAGAAACACGACGGCCATCACGGACAGGCCATTGAGTAATCGGGAGATTTGCCGCTCTTCCTGTTCCGGGGAACTGGCGTGGTCAGCTAGGGTGTTGTGGGTCATGGGCGCTTGTTATCATTTTTTGACGCTCTTTGAGGGAGTATGCGCCAATTTATGTAGTATTTGCAGTCCCTTTTTGGCGGGAATGTGACGCCGGCCATGCGTGACAGTTTTGTTTCAATTTGATGGCAAAAATTTTATAGTTTGCCCCCCCGTGGCAAGACTGCCCGATGTCCATTCAGCTCAAAAGAGATGACATTGATTATGGCCCGCTCCAGCAACTTTCTGGATACCCTTCTCACCAGCCCCTCCACGGAACGGTATCGGGTCGGCCTGAGTGTTCTTTTCCTGCTAATCGTCTGGCTTGTGGTTGGCTCGTTTAGCCAGGGTCTGCCCAATAATATGTTGTTGATGGCGGCTGCTGTGATCGGTGGCTATATGGCGATCAACATAGGTGCCAATGATGTTGCCAATAATGTTGGCCCTGCTGTTGGCTCCGGTGCTATTTCGCTGGGTGGCGCAGTGCTGCTCGCAGCTGTGTTTGAGGCCGGCGGTGCCATCATCGCAGGTGGTGATGTGGTGTCGACCATCAAGGGAGGCATCATCGACCCTACCACGCTGGAAGATCCTCGAGCTTTTGTCTGGCTGATGACCGCAGCACTTCTGGCTGGCGCCTTGTGGTTGAACCTGGCTACCTGGATGGGAGCGCCGGTGTCTACCACGCACTCGATTGTGGGTGGTGTGTTGGGGGCTGGCATCGCGGCCGGTGGCTGGGCAATCGCCGACTGGTCTGTGATGGGTAAGATTGTGGCCAGTTGGGTTGTCTCGCCGGTACTGGGAGGGGCTCTGGCGGCGCTGTTCCTGTTTGCGATCAAAAAGACGGTGCTTTACCAGCAGAACCTGGTGTCTGCTGCGCGCACTTTTGTGCCCTGGTTGGTGGCCATTATGGCCTGGGCCTTTGGCACCTATCTCATGATCAAGGGTGTCAGCAAGCTGGTTAAAGTCGATTTCGTGCAGGCCACATTAATTGGCCTGGCTATTGCCACTGCAGTATTCTTCGCGATGAGAACATTGGTAGGGCGCAAGGCCGCTACCATGGAGAACAGCACAGACGGTGTGAACAGTCTGTTCACCTGGCCGCTGATCTTTGCCGCAGCGTTACTGAGTTTCGCGCATGGCGCCAACGACGTTGCCAACGCCATCGGCCCGCTGGCTGCCATCAATGATGCCATTCAGGCTGGTGGCGGTGTGGTGATGTCTGCCAGCATTCCGTTATGGGTGATGATGGTTGGTGCTCTGGGGCTTGCTGTTGGCCTGATGTTGTTTGGCCCGCGTCTGATCAAGACAGTCGGCAGCGAAATCACCGAGCTGGATAAGACACGGGCCTTCTGCATTGCCCTGTCGGCGGCATTGACAGTGATCCTGGCGTCCCAGTTAGGCCTGCCAGTGAGCTCTACCCATATTGCCATTGGTGGTGTGTTTGGCGTTGGTTTCCTGAGGGAATACCTCAAATCCAACTACGCAACCCAGTTGCACAAGATCATGGAGCATCATGATCCCGCTGAGCAGGAGCGCCTGAAGCCATTCCTGGACGATTTCCGGAATGCCTCTGTTGAGGAGATGGAGTACTTGCTGAAGCAGGCCAAGAAGAAAAAGGATCAGGTGCCGCTGTCCCAGTCAGAGCGCAAGCGCCTGAAGAAGATCTACAAGGAAGAAATGGTCAAGCGCTCGCACCTGTTCCGGATCGCTGCGGCCTGGATCATCACTGTGCCGGCGTCTGCCCTGATGGCAGCGTTTCTGTTCTTTGCCCTGCGTGGTTTGATGATCTGATGGATTATGCGGGGCTGGTTACCGCCCCGCGGATTGGCCATACTATGGGCATCAGGCCCTGAACGGGCTGCTTTGCTTTAACGCTATCCATAATCGGGGAGTCAGGAATGAGTTCATCTTCCGAGAGCCGTCAGGCCAAGATGATTGAAGAGTTGCGGGTGTTCATCAAGAAGGTGATGAGCGAGCCGACCATTGCGGTCAAATCCATGGAGATTGCCCGCAAATACAAGGGGCAGCCCAATTCCGATGAGTTGATCGCTCGCGAGATCAGTGCCAACACGACTATCCGGATTCCGGAGAACTGGAGTGAGGCAGACAAGATGTTTCTGGAGATCCTGCACGAGGTGCTGGATGACGAAGAGGCGCTTTACTGATCAATCCCCGGTGTTGAATGACGAACTCTGAGCAAGGGGATGGGGCGCTTCTCCCAAAACCTTGCGGAGCCATGGATGGCGGAGCAGAGCGTACAGGGACGTATTCACAGCGTGTTTTGGGAGAAGCTCCCCATCCCCTTGCGGGGCGCCGACTGGCTCCGCAAGGTTTTGGAAAGACTTCCCGCTCCCCCAGCCATCGGAAGATGGTGCAGTATTCTGGCTAACTCAGGCCTGTCTGGCTTCTTTCTGGTTTTGATTTAAAACCGCTTCTGCCATCTGGTGCAGGATGGCAATCTCATCGGCAATGCCATCCTCCTTCGACAGTTCCCGTTGTTCCTTGAGAATGTCTTCCAGAATTTCTGGTGTTGTTAACGGGTTGGCCAGGACCACCCGGAATACGATGCACGGGAAGTGGTAGTAACGGGCCGGTTCCAGTCGGGTTCGGGAGACGAATGCCTTGCCTCGCTCCCGCTGGGTTTTCTGGATGAATTTGGTGATGCGGTTCAGGCAGGTGTTCATCTTTTCTGCCTGCAGTTCGTCGGCCATGGCCAGTGCCTGGCGTACGTCTTCCGGGCAATAGCGGTAGGTCAGGATGTTCAGTTCTGGGCGGGTAACCAGTTCGAAATCCGGTTGTTCATCGATCATGTCGGCAAAGGTTCTGGCTTTGTCGATGCCCTGGTCGATGAGGATTTCGTAGCCTTCTCTTGCGAGGATTTTCAGGCCTGAGTGAATCAGCATGGCCATGCCCGGGCGGGAGCCTTCCAGGGTGGTGCTGCCAAGGTCCCGGGAGCCCTTACGGATGATGTACTGGGCGTGGTGTTCCACGGCGCTGGCCAGGCCGGGGTCTTTGAAGACCACCAGGCCGGCGCCCATGGGTACGTAGAGCTGTTTGTGGGCGTCAAAGGTGACCGAGTCGGCTTTTTCGATGCCGCGCAGCAGGTGTTTGTGGGTGCGGGAGAACAGGGTTGGTCCGCCCCAGGCGGCGTCGACGTGGAAATGGGCGCCGAATTCCCGGGCAATGTCGGCCATGGCGTCCAGCGGGTCAACGTTGCCGGTTTCGGTGGTGCCAGCGACGCCGCAGATGGCCATGACTTTGATTTTCTGTTTCTGCAGTTCCAGGCATTTGTCCCGCAGGGCATCGGGCTGGATGCGGTTGAATTCGTCGGTTTCCACCGGCACCAGAGCGTCTCGGCCCAGGCCGAGCACGTCGGCGGCCTTGCGAAGGGAATAGTGGCCGCGTTTGGAAACAACGATGGCGGCGCCTTCGCAGCCGTAGTATTTCAGTGCCCGGAAAAGGCCTTCTTCGTGCAGGCCGCGGAAGCTGCCTTCGGCGGGGAAGGCGCGGTTACGGGCGACCCACAGGGCGGTGAGGTTGGCGACAGTGCCGCCGGAACACATGGCGCCCAGGGCGTGCCGGGGGTCGTGCATCCATTTTCGGTAGAAGGAGCCGTCCTGCTGGTACACCAGCCGGTGAATCATGCCCAGTACCTGGCGTTCCAGCGGGGTGAAGGCCTTGGAGGTTTCGGTTTTCACCAGGTTCTGGTTGAGGGCGATCATGATTTTTGACAGCGGCAGCATGAAGTAGGGCAGTGCCGAGGTCATGTGGCCGATGAATGCCGGTGAGGCGGTGTGTACCGAGTTGGCGACCAGCTTGTCGAGCAGGAACTGGGCCTGTTCGGAGACGAATACCGGCTTTTCCGGAATCACGGAGTCAGCGAAGTTCTTTTCGACGTCAGTCAGGTCGCGTTCGACAGCGACAATATGTTCCTGGAGGAAGCCCGCCAGGTTCCGGGAGATGTTCTGGTCGATGCGGCTCAGGGTGGATTCCGGCGCCTCGGGCACCGTGAATACGCGATACATGGCCTCAACGGAGGCCTGGGCGGATTTTTTCTTTCCGGTCATAGAGCCACACACTTCTTTCAGTGGTTATCCGCAAGGTCGGTTCCGGAAACCCGGCGGACGAAGCCGGGCAGCGCCCGACACTCGTAGTATAGCCTGCGTGCTTGCAGGTCATGTATTCCCTGAGGGGCGGTAGTATAAGGCCTGAGCAGGAATGACGCTACGCCCTCGGGACGCAGGTATTCCGGCGCTGCGGATATCAGAGAATCTCCCGGTGAACATCGAGGATGGCGGCGTCGATGCGGTCCTGGATGTCTTTTTCAATTTGGTCCAGGCGCTGGGTGATCTGTTGGGCGCTGGCGCCAAGGGCGGCGATGGTCCAGGTGGCGCAGTCGAGGGCTTCCTGGTCGGCGGTTTCTGCTACCGCCAGGTCGGGTTCTTTGCCCCAGATGGCTTTCATGGCGGTGAAGGCTTTGCGTTTGGCTTTGAGGTCTTCGCAGGCGTAGAGCTGGAAGTGCAGGGTGAGGACGCCTACGTGGGGGGTGATGTCCTGGTGCTGTTGTGGGTTTTTGCCTTCTTTGAGCAGTTTTCTCAGGGCTTCTGACATGTTTGGTCTGGCTCGTTTGGTGCAGGAACCGGTGAGGGTGGGCTGTTCAAAACACGCTGTGGATACGTCCTTGTACGCTCTGCTCCGCCATCCATGGCTCCGCAAGGTTTTGAACAGCCCACCCTCACCGCTTCCCGGACTTTCTTCGGGGAGTCTTTGCTCGTCCGCCTCTGTGGGGTGAAATGACGAGCTGACGAATTCTTCCCCTAGCCTACTACAGGCGTCGCCCGTTTGATAATCGCCGCCGGGTTGGTGCCGGAGGGCAGGTTGCCGTAGTTCATGCCGCCGCTGGATTGCAGTCTTGAGGCGCAGAAGGCGTCTGCGACGTCTTTATCGCCGAAGCGCAGCAGCAGGGAGCCTTGCATGGTCAGGGCCATTCGGTCGACGAGGTTGCGGGCCCGGTACTGGAAGTCGCTGATGTCGGCGAAGTCGTGTTGTAGTTGCGCCAGGAACTGGTCGAAGCGGCGGTCGGTGCCGCGGGCTTCGGCCGCTTCTTTGAAGAAGGCGTCGAGGGTTTCGGGTTCTTTCTGCAGGGCGCGGAGGGTGTCCAGGCACTGAACGTTGCCGCTGCCTTCCCAGATGGCGTTGACCGGGGATTCCCGGAACAGTCGGGGCATGATGCAGTCTTCCATCACGCCGCTGCCGCCGATGCATTCCATGGCTTCGTAGGCGTGGTTGGGGGTGCGTTTGCAGATCCAGTATTTGCCCACGGGGGTGGCCAGGCGGGCCAGCAGGCGTTCGTGTTCGTTGTTCTGGTTGTCCATGGCCCGGGCCACGCGCATGGTGTAGGCGAGGGCGGCTTCGTTTTCGATGATCAGGTCAGCCAGGACGTTCTGCATCAGCGGCTGGTCGCTGAGGGTTGCGCCGAAGGCGCTGCGGTTGTGGCAATGGTGGGTAGCCTGGGCCACGGCCTGGCGCATGCCGGCGGCGCTGCCGATCATGCAGTCGAAGCGGGTCATGGCGACCATTTCGATGATGGTTCTGACGCCCCGGCCTTCTTCACCGACCATCCACGCCAGTGCGCCACGGATTTCCACTTCGCTGGAGGCGTTGGCGACGTTGCCCATTTTGTTCTTGAGCTGCTGTACCTGCCAGGGGTTCTTGGTGCCGTCCGGGCGCCACCGGGGCATCAGGAAGCAGGACAGGCCGCTGGTGGTCTGGGCCAGTACCAGGAAGGCGTCGCACATGGGGGCGGAGACGAACCATTTGTGACCGACCAGCTCATAAGGCTGGCCCGGGCCTTCCTTGCCTGTCGGGTAGGCCATGGTGGTGTTGGCGCGTACGTCACTGCCGCCCTGTTTCTCGGTCATCGCCATGCCGATGGTGACGGAGGTTTTGTCGGTGTCTGGGACGTTGCGGCTGTCGTATTCGTTGGCCAGGATTTTCGGGGCCCAGAGTTTGGCCAGGTCTGGCTGGTTCTGGATCGACGGTATGGCCGCGAAGGTCATGGTGATCGGGCAGCAGTGCGCCGCTTCTACCTGGGAGTGCAGGTAGTACTTGGCGGCGCGGGCGACGTGTGCCCCTTGGCCGGGGTGGGTCCAGGGGGAACTGTGCAGGCCGTTCTCCAGGGCCACGCGCATGAGTTCGTGGTAGGCCGGGTGGAAGGTCACTTCGTCTACCCGGTGGCCATAGCGGTCGTGGGTGCGGAAGGAGGGCTTGTTGGCGTTGGCCTGGTTACCAAGGTCAATGGTATCCGCCTGGCCCGCCCAGGCGCCGAACTGACTCAGGTCGTCATTGGCGAAGCCGGCGCCCTCTCGCAGTACCGCTTCCCGCAGTGCGGTGTCCTGTTCGTAGAGGTTGTAGTTCTCCAGCGGTCGTGGCTGGTTGATCACCTCGTGGGTGGCCGACAGGTAGCGGTTGTCGGCGGTGGATTCGGTCTTGCGCTGCGGGCTGTTCATGGTTAGCTCCTGGTGCCGGTCAACCCCCGTATGCAGAAGCAGACGATGGTTTCGACCAACTCATCTTCGTTGTTGTCGTGTCCCTGCGGGCTGTCTGTCTGGGTTGGTGACAATGGCCCTACCAGGGATTCTGATATTGCGCCCACCAGGCAGGTACTGGCGAGCCGCGCGTTCTGGTCCGGTATGCAGCCTTCGGCTATGCCGTCCCGGATCGCTTGTTCAAACAGGCTGGCGTAGGCCTTTCGGTACACCAGTCGCTCTTCTTCTACCTTCGGATCCACCGGTTCGGCGATCAGGGCCCAGGCTTTCATGGGGCCTTTGAGGGCCCTCTGGGCAAATTTCCTCAGGGCGTTGTCCAGGCGCTCTACAGCGTTTCCGGACACACTGAGCGCTTCGGCGACCTTGTCGACTTCCCGCTGGGTGGCCAGCCGGAAGATTTCGGCAAATAGATCCTCGCGGGATTCGAAATGCCGATAGATAGTGCCGGTCGCAACGCCCGCCAGCCCGGCAATACGGGTGATTCGGGCGCTTCGGAAGCCGCCCTGAGCGACGCATTCCCAGGTGCGATCGATAATGTTCTGGCGTGCCCGGGCTTTTCGTTCGCGCATCTTTTCAGTTTCACGATAGGCCATGCCGGCTCCTTACAAGTAGTGAATCACTGTTCATTCTTTGTGTCAATTCGGAGTCTCTTATTTTGTCCTGAAAGACCTCTTTAAAATCATTGGTTTGAGATTGTATACAAAAAGTTACAAAAAAGTGGTTGTCAGGAAATAGCGCCGTCATCAAAACCGGATTATAAAGACGCCAAGACGGGGCCGCAGGCGGCCGGCGGTCGAGACGGGGTGCTGCCAGGCGGAGAGCTAGCAGCACTTGTAGTTCTGTTTTCGTTGATGGAGAAAATACCATGAGTGAATTCGACGAAAGCAATCTGGAGCAGTCCGGTAACTGGACCAGCGACAGTGATGATAACCATTCTATTGCCGGCAGGGCACGGGTCAGGGCCCAGTTGCAGGCTGATATCGAAGCCTTCCTGCAAGGTGGCGGTCGGATACAGGAAGTGGATACCACTTTCCGTGCGGACTCTCCACGCAAGGTGGAGGTAGGGTTTAACAACCGTTCCATCTGATTCCCTTCGCTGGCGGGCAGCCACTGTCTTGTCGAGACAGGGCTGTCCGTTTTTGTCACTGAATTGTCATTGGTTAACGGCACACTGGGCTCAAACCTGCAATGCGTGGCCTCCCGGGTGTATGATGTCATCACTTTCCCAGGCCATCCATATTCAGGAGGTTATCCGTGTCCAAGCAGCGCCCGCCGATCTCTAACCGAGCCTATCCGTCGACCCGTTTGCGTCGAAATCGCGCCAGTGATTTTTCCCGCCGACTGGTTCGGGAAAACCAGCTGTCGCCAGATAATCTGATCTACCCGGTGTTTGTGCTTGAAGGCGAAAACCAGCGTGAGGCGGTGCCGTCCATGCCGGGCGTGGAGCGACTGAGTATTGATTTGCTGGTGGAGCAGGCTGCGGAACTGGTAGAGCTGGGCATTCCGGCGGTGGCGCTGTTTCCGGTCGTCCCTGCTGAGAGGAAGAATCTGTCTGGCTCGGGTGCCTGGGATTCCGACGGCCTGGCCCAGCGTGCGGTCCGTGCCCTGAGGAAAGCCCAGCCTGAACTGGGTGTGATAACGGATGTTGCTCTGGACCCGTTCACCACCCATGGCCAGGATGGCATTATTGATAATAACGGCTACGTGTTGAACGATGTCACCGTTGAAGCTCTGGTAAACCAGGCGCTGTCCCATGCCGATGCGGGAGCGGATGTGGTTGCCCCCTCAGACATGATGGATGGCCGCGTGGCGGCTATCCGCGATGCCCTGGAAGGCGCCGGTTATGTGAATACCCGGATTCTGGCCTACTCTGCCAAGTACGCTTCCAGCTATTACGGCCCGTTCCGGGATGCGGTTGGTTCTGCCGCCAACCTGGGCAAGGCCGACAAGGCGACGTATCAGATGGATCCGGCCAACAGTGACGAAGCCCTTCACGAAGTGGCGATGGATCTGGCCGAGGGTGCCGATATGGTGATGATCAAACCGGGCATGCCTTATCTGGATATTGTGCACCGGGTGAAAACCGAACTGCAGGTGCCTACATTTGTCTATCAGGTGAGCGGCGAGTATGCCATGCATATGGCCGCGGCCCAGAACGGCTGGCTGGATGGCGATGCGGTGATGATGGAGAGCCTGATGGCCATGCGCCGTGCCGGTGCTGACGGCATCCTGACCTATTTTGCAGTGCGCGCAGCGAGACTGATGAGAGATCGCTCGCGGGTATAGAGGGGCTTGAAGGCGCCCGAAATAACCATGGATATAAAGAGTAATGACAACCGAGAATGCGCAAACCGCAGAGATCAGTGATCAGAGTGTGCCAGCGCCGGTCGACGTACCGCCGGTGGGGGAAGACATCAATCTGGACGCCAGTGAAAACTATTTCAACCGCGAGCTGAGCCAGCTTCAGTTCAATTACCGGGTGTTGAAGCAGGCACTGGATACCACTCATCCGCTGATCAACCGGTTGATCTTCTGCTGCATTTTCAGCAGCAATATGGACGAGTTCTTTGAAATCCGGGTGGCGGGCCTGCGCCAGCAAATGAAGTACGGCCGGGAGACCGTGGGTGTGGACGGCATGCAGCCAGACCAGGTGCTGGCGGAGATCAGCCGGGTGGCCCACGACTACATCCACGAGCAGTACGACATCATCAATAACGTGCTGATCCCCGAGCTGGAGAAAGAGAACATTCACTTTGTCCGGCGCCGTGAGTGGACGCCGGCCCAGGCAGAGTGGGTGCGGAACTACTTCGAGGACGAGATATTACCGGTGGTCAGCCCCATCGGGCTGGACCCGTCGCATCCGTTCCCGCGCCTGGTGAACAAGAGTCTCAACTTCATTGTTGAACTCGACGGCAAAGACGCCTTCGGCCGGGAAACCGGCATGGCCATCGTGCCCGCGCCCCGCTCCTTGCCCCGCCTGGTTCGGCTGCCGGATGACGTCTGCGATGGCGGCGACAACCTGGTGTTCCTGTCATCGATGATCCATGCCCACGCGGACGAGCTGTTCCCGGGCATGGAAGTGAAAGGCTGTTATCAGTTCAGGCTCACCCGGAACGCTGACCTTGAACTGGAGGATGACCTCGAAGACCTGGCGTCAGCCCTGCGCGGCGAGCTGCTGAGCCGCCGGTTTGGTGACGGCGTGCGCCTGGAAGTAGCCGACAACTGCCCGGAAGAGCTGGTGCAGTTCCTGCTACGGGAGTTCGGCCTGACCGAACGGGATCTCTACCAGGTGCACGGCCCGGTCAACCTGACCCGGCTGATGGCCGTTGGCGGCCTGGTGGACCGCCCGGACCTGACCTATTCCAGCTTCTCACCCTCGATTCCGCGCCAGATACGCAGCAAGGAATCCATGTTTGATGCCATCCGCAAGCGCCCCTTGTTGTTGTTGCATCCCTATGAAAACTTCAGCCCGGTGGTGGACCTGCTGCGCCAGGCCGCCAAAGACCCCCATGTACTGGCGATTCGCCAGACCCTGTACCGCACCGGTGCCGATTCTGAGATTGTCGAGGCGCTGGCGGATGCCGCTCGCCGTGGCAAGGAAGTCACCGCGGTCATCGAATTGCGGGCCCGGTTCAGCGAGGCAGAGAATCTGGAGCTGGCGAGCCGTCTGCAGGAGGCGGGGGTCATCGTGGTGTACGGCGTGGTGGGCTACAAAACCCACGCCAAGATGATCCTGATTGTGCGCCGGGAAGAAGGCCGGCTGCGCCGCTATGTGCACCTGGGTACCGGCAACTACCACGCCGGTAACGCCCGGCTGTACACCGACTACAGCTTCATGACCTGCGACGAATCCATCGGCGACGATGTCAACAAACTGTTCCAACAGCTGACCGGCATGGGCAAAGCCTTGAAAATCAAAAAGCTGTTCCATGCGCCGTTCACCCTGCACAATCGTCTGATCAGTTTGATCGAGCGGGAAGCCGCGCTTGGCGAGAAGGGGCGCATCATCTTCAAGTTCAATGCCCTGACCGAACCCCAGGTGATCAGAGCCCTGTATCGGGCGTCTCAGGCCGGCGCCAGTATTGATCTGATTATTCGCGGTATCTGTTGTCTGCGTCCCCAGGTGCCGGGGCTGTCTGAAAATATTCGGGTACGGTCCATCATCGGGCGTTTTCTCGAGCATACACGGGTCTATTATTTCGGCAACAATGGCAAACCGGATGTGTATTGCTCCAGTGCCGACGGCATGGAGCGAAACCTGCTGAGCCGTGTGGAAACGGCCTTCCCAATCGAGGAGCCAGCCCTGATCGAGCGTTTGACCGAGGATCTGGATACCTACCTGTCTGACAACTGCCAGTCCTGGGTATTGCAGTCTGATGGCAGTTACCTACAGAATCAGCCCCAAGAGGGGGAAGAGCGCCTGGCTTCGCAACTGGTGTTGCTGGATCGGTTAACCTCCAAACCGAATTGATTCGCCGGCGGTTAGCCGGCAGGAAATAACAACACAACAGGACTGGAATCTTGAATCTCAAACGTTGGACCATCGCCGGCACGGCGATAATGGTAGTGGCTGGCGTAGCCCCTTGGGGCGTAGGCTATCTGACTGAACAACACTGGCTGGAGGCGACTGAGGAAGTCAACAACGCCCAGCCCTTCCTGCGTATGGAAACCGATCGGTACCGGCGCGGTGTGATGAGCTCGGAAGTCTCTGGTACGGCCACCTTTCTGGACCCTGCCACGGGCGAGAGTA
Organism: Marinobacter sp. MBR-99; assembly: GCF_040547575.1. Lineage (NCBI taxonomy): Bacteria > Pseudomonadati > Pseudomonadota > Gammaproteobacteria > Pseudomonadales > Marinobacteraceae > Marinobacter > Marinobacter sp. MBR-99. Next base: position 91,809 of record NZ_JBEPPY010000004.1, read on the forward strand.
ACCGCATAGACTTTGAGGTTCAGGTTTCTCACGGCATTACTGGCAGCCATTTGAATTTCAGACCTACGGAAGGCTGGCAGCCGGAGGGTGCAGGCTGGTTCCCCAACGCTGAACCAAAGCTGACGCTGGAAACCCGGGTTTGGGGTTCCGCCACGCTGGAATTGCAGGCCCCTGCTATCGAAATCAGTGAGCCACACGGAGGTGGTGTTTTGCGCAGCAGTGGTGGTCTGGCACGGATTGATATTGGCCGTTTGGGTGAGAAAGCCGACATGCTGCTGGTCTGGCCGGCGGTGGTCCTGTCCGGGCCGGAGATGAACGTCACCATTGAAAACGTGCATATGGAGCAGAGCCTTGCCTGGTTATCCGGTGATATCTGGACCGGCTCCGGTGCGGTGACCATCGATGTCTTGACCATGCACAGCCCTCAGGCGCCAGCCATGGCGTTTAACGGTATCGCCCTGAACAGTCATAGCGAGGCAGACCGCAAGGGTGAGCGACTGGATTCGAGCATTGCCCTGGAGCTGGACTCCGTTGTCTTTGATGACGATTCCTTCGGCCCGCATCGGATTGAGTTTGCTGTGGACGGTCTTGATGTTGCCAGCTGGAATGAATTCAGTTCGGCGATGACCGACATGCAGCTGATGGCGGCCCAGGCCGGCCAATCTCCGCAGGCGGCGTTCGAGCAGCAGATGGCCCTGATGCAGCGGTTTAACGATTCGGTGCGGGGGCTGGCGGCCGCCGGATTTTCCGCAGGCATCCGGGAGTTGAGCCTGGATACGCCAGAGGGCGCCGTACAGGGTAGCCTGGAGCTGTCCCACCCGGAGTTGTCGGAGAGTGAACGGGCCAACATGCTGATGGTGATGCAGGGCTTAACCGGGGCGCTGGACTTCCGTATGCCACTGGCCCTGGCTGAGAACTATCCGGCCGTGCGCATGCAGGTGGCACCCTTGATCAAACAGGGGTTGCTGGTGGATGCCGGCGACCAACTGGTCATGACTGGACGCCTGCAGGATCTGGTTCTGGATATCAATGGCATCGAGATTCCGATGCCACCGTTGCTTTAATCCCTTCTTGAAAAGCCCTGCCGATGGTTGCCGCCGGCAGGGCTTTTTTATCGGCTTTCGCTCAGGACTTGTTGAACTTCTCTTTCAGGGCATTTGCCACTGCGGGGTCGACGAATTCGGAGATGTCGCCACCGAGCGAGGCGATTTCCCGGATCAGGGTGGAAGAGATGTACGACAGGTGGTTGGCGGGTGTCAGGAACACGCTTTCCACTTCCGGGGCCAGGCGACGGTTCATGTCTGCAAGCTGGAATTCGTATTCGAAGTCTGAGACGGCGCGCAGGCCGCGGAGGATGACGGTGGCATTTTGTTCGCGTACGAAGTCGGCGAGCAGGTTGCTGAAGCCGGTGACGCTGACGTTCGGGAGGTGGGCAGTGGCTTTGCGGACCAGGTCGCAGCGTTCTTCGAGGTTGAGCAGGGGCTGCTTCTTCGGGTTGTAGGCGACGGCGACGACGATTTCGTCGAACATGCGGCCGGCACGTTCGATGAGGTCGGTGTGGCCGTTGGTGATGGGGTCGAAGGTGCCTGGGTAGATGACTTTTGGCATGCACAGCTCCTTTTGTTGATGGGCGGTAGGATAGCAGGAACCGTTAGTGGGCTGTAGTCCGTCCGGGGCATAGGGAGTTTGAGGCATTGATTCGGTGCCAGCACGGCTTGAGAGGCCCTGTCCGGGAAACGCTACGAGCACATCCTTGTGCGCTTCGTTCGGGCCATCCCTGGCCCTCAAGATTCCCGGACAGGGCCTCTCAACCCGCGCTCTCACACGTTGTGCCTGCCTCCCCGGAACCTCTGTTAGGCTCCCATGTTCTCATCTTATTGCAGAAGCGAAGGCTAGCCTTGTTGTCTTAACTTCTGCGCCAACCGGTTACTGTTCCTTGCCGCCAAGGCATACACCGACAACTGCGGGTTCGCGCCAATGCTGGTGGGGAAGATGGACGCGTCGTGGATGCTCAGGTTGGCCACCTGGTGGTGTTCGCCGAAGCCGTTGACCACGGAGTTTTTCGGGTCGGCGCCCATGCCGCAGCCGCCCATCTGGTGCGCGGTGAACAGGCGGGCGCGGTGGGGTTTCATGGGGAGTTGGTTGATGGCGTTTTTGGCCTGGGTCCAGCTGGTGTACCAGCCGGAGTCCAGGTGCACGGCCTGGACGGCTTCGGCACCGGCGGCGAACTGGATTTCGGCCATGTCCAGGTAGGCCTGGCGGATGCCTTGCCAGAGGTAGTCGGTGATGGGGTAGTCCAGTACCGGGCTGCCGTCGTCCCGCAGGCTGACGGTGCCGCCGGGGCTGTCTTCGTGGAAGCCGTCGCGCAGCAGGGCGATGACGGATTGCATCCAGGGCAGTTGGCCGAGGTTGTCTCTCTGTTCCTGGCCATGGCCGGGAACCACGCCGGCGGCCATGGCGGGGTGCAATGGAGGGACTTCCAGTTTGTAGCCGACCGGGCCATCGACGCCGTGCTTGAAGTTGAATTCGTCGGAGTAGATCGACTGAGGCGCACCGTAGAAGGGATCAACCTTGGCGGGCATACGGGCGACGGTGGCATTGACCGGGTGGATGAATGAACGTTTGCCCACGCGCTGGTAGGGGTCCGGCAGTTCCGAGCGCAGCAGCAACCCGGGTGAGCCGATGGCGCTGGCGGCGACCACGAAGTGGCGGGCTTTTAGGGTGACGGTAACGCCGGAGGGCGTGACACCGTTCGGGCCCATGGCGCTGGCCTGCAGGTAGTCGATGCGGTCCTGGTTCATCACCAGCCGGTCGGCGCGCAGGCCGTGGAACAGTTGGGCATTGTTGTCCAGGGCGCCAGGGATGGTGGTCATCAGCGCGCCCTGTTTGGCGTTGGTGGGGCAACCGACGCCGCAGTAGCCAAGATTCCAGCAGCCTTTGACGTTCCGGGGTATTACCTGCCAGGAGTAGCCGAGCTTTTCACAACCTTGCTTGAGAATGTCGTTGTTCAGGTTTGGCGGTGTCACCCAGGGCGCCATGGTATGGCGTTCTTCCCGGCCCTGGAACCAGGGTGCCATGGTGTCCGGGGCCAGATCGCTCAGGCCCAGGTTCTGGCTCCAGTAATTCAGGGTTGCGTCCGGCGTGCGGAAACTGCTGGTCCAGTTCACCGTCGTCGAACCGCCCACACAGCGGCCCTGAAGAATAGCAATGGCACCGTCTGCAGTCACCCGGCTCATGCCCTCCTGGTACAGACTGGCGTAGGACGTCAGCTCATCCATCTTGAAATCTTTCTGGTAATACAGCCGGCCTTCTTCCACCAGAATCACCGATAAACCCTGCCGGGCCAGAATCTCCGCCGTGGTGCCGCCACCGGCACCGGTGCCGATGACCACCACATCCGCTTCCACGGTCTGATCGTTGGTCAGTTTGCTGGCATCAGTCACATTCCAGCCAGAAGCCAGGCCCCGGGCGATAGGATCGTTCATGGACATACTGTTCTCCGTAATCTGCGGTGGGGTCAGGCGTTGTGGAACTGGGGCAGGGCATCAACCGCCCAGGCGGGCGGCCCGGGGTAGCCAGACAAATGCCAGTGCTGGTCATGGCCATAGAACGCCACATTACTGATCTTGGTCAGGGCAATGTAGCCGTTATTCAGCAGACCAATCCGGCTATCCCGCCACCGATTAAGAAACGCCTCGGCACTCTCGGTACTGACCGAAGGCCAGTCCGACCACACCCGCGCCAGGGTTATCCGGGTAGGCGCGAAATTCAGCAGATCAAACAGCTTGCGCAGCTCCTTCTGGTTCGCCGGCCCGAACATCACAATGCCCTGATCAATCCGCTCAATGGTCCCGGCAATCGCGTACTGCCGCTGATTCGGCTCCTCCGGCAGCGCACCGGCAAACATTGCCGGTAACAGCGCCTCAAACAGGGCAATATCATCCCGGCTCAGAAACTCGAACTGGTAACTGGCGTCCATACGGGAATCAACGGCACTCACCCGCCCGGCGGGGGCCGTAGCGCAGCCTGTGAGGCCGGCGGTCATGCTGACGGTACTCAGGAACATGGCGCCGCCGAGGCCGGTTTTCAGGAAGCTGCGTCGGCTAAGTTCCGGTTGATTTTCAGGGCAGTATTTCGGGGAAGGCGTGGTCATTGTTGAGGCTTCTTTTAACGTTATTGTTATAGGGCGGCAGGCACTGTGCCGGTGGCTGGGGTGTGGTGCGTCTTTCCAAGACTGTGCAAAACATGGATGTTTTGCTCAAGCCTACATGGACGTATTCACGGCGTGTCTTGGAAAGACGCACCACACTCCAGCCCTGCACCAAGCAATCAGGCTTCAGCGAATAAACAGCTTATAAACCATCCGATGAGCAGCCGTTCCATGCGGCGCATAAACAAACTTGCCGCTGTTGAACTTCTGCTTGGTAAAGATCGCCCGGTGGTGCGAGAAGGTCAGGAACCCTTCCTTGCCATGGTAATGGCCCATACCGGAATCACCGATACCACCAAACGGCAGATCATCCTGCGCCACATGCATCAACGCGTCGTTGATACACATACCGCCAGACAGTGTGTTATCCACCACAAACTGCTGATGCGACTTGTCATAGCCAAAGAAATATAACGCCAGCGGACGCGGACGATCATTGATGTAATGAACGGCTTCTTCCAGACCGCCGTAACTCACCACCGGCAGAATCGGCCCGAAAATCTCATCCTGCATCACCTTCATGTCCGGCGTGGTTTTCAATACCAGCGTCAGCGGAATCTTCCGGGTGCCGTCCTTCATGTTCTCATTGGCGGGATTGATCTCCACCAGCTCCGCACCTTTGGCGCGGGCGTCCTCCAGATAGCTCTGCAGGCGATCATACTGACGCTCATTGATGATCGCCGTGAAATCATCATTATCCCGCAGGCTCGGATACATCTCGGCAAACTTCGCGCGGAACTCGTCCACAAACCCCTGAACCCGATCCGCCGGGCACAGAACATAATCCGGTGCCACACAGGTCTGGCCCGCGTTAAATGCTTTACCGAAAGCAATCCGCTGGGCCGCGTCTTCCATCGGCACATCCGGAGACACAATCGCAGGCGACTTGCCGCCCAGTTCGAGGGTCACCGGCGTCAGGTTTTCTGCGGCAGCGCGCATCACCAGCTTGCCTACCGAGGTGGAACCGGTGAACAGCAGGTGATCAAAGGGACGTTGGGAAAAATCGGCGGCCACGTCCGCCTCGCCGGTAATCACTGACACCAGATCCTCCGGGAACATGGATTCAATGATTTCCTTGAACAGCGCCGAGGTATGCGGCGTGAATTCCGACATCTTGATCATGGTGCGGTTGCCGGCAGCCAGAGACGCCACCAGCGGTCCGACGGCCAGATACAGCGGATAGTTCCAGGGTACGATCACGCCCACCACGCCTTTTGGCTGGTAGTGCACCTTGTTGCTGGCGGGCTGGAACAGAACGGAGACATGCCGCTTGGAAGGCTTCATCCATTCGTTCAGGTGCTTGAGCGTGTAATTGATACCCTGGATCGAGGGCATGACTTCCGCAATCAGGGTTTCATCCTTTGAGCGGCAACTGAAGTCCCTGTCAATGGCTTCTACCAGACGGTCCTGGTGACTTAGCAAGGCACGCTTGAGCCGTTTCAGATTCTCCTTGCGTTCGGTCAGAGACGGCATCGGGTTGTTCCGGAACGCCTTCTTCTGGTCCTCAAACACGCGATGGGTGTGCTGAATCTGCTTTTTGCTCTCGGTGAGCTGGACGACAGTGGCTCCCATGTTTCTCTCCCCATTGGCTGCCGGGCGATACCCTGAGCCTGTTGTTTTTGGTTGGCTAAAATCTGGACAATTTGCACTTGGGGGTATTATTAGAGTATATACTCTAGGCAGTCAAGAAATGACGGTTGGCTCATCGGGCCATCCGTGATGCAGATAACAACAATCACTGGCGGGACGATGAAAACCAGAGACAAAATTCTGCTATCCAGTCTGGAGCTGTTTAACGAGCGGGGTGAGCGAAACATCACCACCAATCACATTGCCGCGCATCTGGCGATTTCTCCGGGCAACCTGTATTACCACTTCCGGAACAAGTCCGACATCATTTACGAGATCTTCCAGGAGTATGAAAAGTTGGTCGATTATTACCTCGATATTCCGGAGGATCGGCTGCTGACGCTTGACGACCTGACCTTTTACCTGGAATCGGTATTTGACGGTTTGTGGAGTTATCGATTTTTTCACCGGGACCTGGAATATCTGCTGGACAGCGATACCAGGCTGCGCCAGGACTATCGGGAATTCACCAATCGATGTCTTGCTGCCATCAATCGTATTTTCGGCAAGCTGGCGGAGGCGGGTATCATTGAGCCGCAGCCGGAAGATTTACGTTCGGCCATGTCGCTCAACGTCTGGCTGGTGATCACCAACTGGATGGCTTTTCTGAAAACAGCCCACGCCAGTGACGAGCCGGCCAGTCTCACCCTGACCGAACTCAAGCAGGGTATTTATCAGGTGCTGACTCTGGAATTGCCTTATCTGACCCCGGATTATCGCGAGCAGGTGCTGGCGTTACGTGAAAAGTATCGGCCAACGCTGCCGGAAAATCCGGAGCAGAGCGGTGAGGCCTCGCGGGCTGAAACCGGGGTTTCTGTCGGGATTGATTAAAAATTGAACTTTTTCCCGCGATCGCGTTCAAACATAGCGACGTGGGAAACCGGACATTTCCTGCGTCTCCTGAGTGAGTTCTCAGGTACGTCGCAAACCCTGACGTTTCACCGGCCTGTCTGATGGCAGGCCGGTTTTTTTTATCAGGGGGTTTCCGATTCCGGCGCCTCCAGCCAGTCCGTCAACGCTTCCCGGCAATCATCCACGCCACGTTTTGAGGTGGCGGAAAACATGATCAGGTGTGCAACACAGGCATAGGGTTTCAGCTTCTGGGCAATGCCCAGCATGGCGGTTTTCGCTTGCCCGAATTTCAGCTTGTCGGCTTTGGTGGCAAGAATCATCAGTGGCAGGTTGTTATGCTCGCACCATTCCACCATCATTTGGTCGAAGTCGGTGAGCGGATGCCGGATATCCATCACCAGCACCAGGCCTCGAAGGCAGCGGCGATCATTCAGGTAATGCCCCAGATGCTGTTGCCAGTCGTCTTTCATGTCCCGGGAGACTTTGGCGTAGCCGTAACCGGGCAGGTCGACCAGGCGCATGTTTTCTTTATTGAGTGTAAAAAAGTTTATCAGCCGGGTGCGGCCGGGTGTTTTACTGGTCCGGGCCAGTTTGCCGTTTGCAGTAATGGCGTTCAGCGCGCTGGACTTGCCGGCATTGGAGCGCCCGGCGAAGGCAACTTCGGCACCGATGTCTGGCGGGCACTCGTCCAGTTTGGACGCGCTGATCAGAAAACGGGCACTGTTGAACGAAACGCTTTTTTGAGTCAGATCAGGGTCCACGATGGTTGGCATTCCTTTGGATTTCAGTTATCGGCGATTAATGTATAATGCTACACCAATTTCCGGCGGGACGCTGCGCGTTGCCGCTGTCAGCCCCGGTGATGAGCCAGATAGATCGGCGCCTGCCGGCTGCACAACGAAGAATACTTTCAAGATGCAAAGATGAGAGAAGCGGAGCGAGCATGAAAAGACTGATCGCAGGAGTTGTTCTCGGAGTTGGCCTGACGGCAATGGCTCACGGGGCAGGAGATCCGGCAGCGGGTGAACAGAACGCAGCGGTATGTGCAAGCTGTCACGGCCAGGGTGGTGCCAAGCCAATCATGGCGGTGTACCCCAAACTGTCCGGATTGGGCGAGAAATATCTGTACCGGCAGCTGGTCGACATAAAAAACGGAGATCGTCCGATTCCGGAAATGACCGGGTTGCTGAATAATATGTCTGACCAGGACCTGTGGGACCTGGCGGCGTACTACAACAGCCAGGAAATGGTTGTTGGTCAGGCCGATCCGGATCTGGTTGAGCGTGGCCAGGCGCTGTTCCGTGGCGGTAACATGGCCTCCGGCGTTGCTGCATGTGCCGGTTGCCATAGCCCGAACGGTGCTGGCAACGAGCCAGCTGGCTACCCTCGCTTGGGCGGCCAGTCAGCTGAATACGTAGAGAAGCAGCTGAAAGCCTATCGTGATGGCGAGCGCGCAGGCACTACCAACGCCAATATCATGGTGGACGTGGCTGCCCGTCTGACCGATGCTGAGATCAAGGCCTTGGCAAACTACGTTTCCGGCCTTAACTGAGTTCGGCTTCTGTAGCGAGTTGTAGAAACCCCGCCAAGGCGGGGTTTTTGCTGCTTACCTTTCCGTAACTATTCCCTTCTGGCCAGCAGTGGAACTTTCCCGGTTTGCTGGGTCATAATCGGTGTCAAAACAGAATATCGAATCCGGAGATTCCCGATGATCAGAACACTAGGCACAGTTGTTGTTTTCACGCTTTCAATGGTGGTTGGTGCCGTTGCGCAGGCTCAGTCGTGGGTTGAGAATACTCATTATCGCACTCTGGACAACCCGGTGCGCACGGCGTCAGACGAAGGTGTGGAGGTTGCGGAAGTGTTCTGGTACGGCTGCCCCCACTGTTATAACTTCAAGCCGCTGATCGAGGCGTGGACTGATCAGGCTCCCGATTACGTGAACGTTGTAAAGCTGCCAGCGGCACTGGGGCAGAGCTGGGAGCCACATGCGTATGCCTTTTATGCGCTAGAGGCCATGGGCGAGCTGGACAAGGTGCATGACGCCTTGTTTACCGCCCTGGCCGGCGAGCGTCGTCCCCTGAATTCGCCGGAAGCGCTGGCGGATTTTGTCAGTGGTTACGGTGTTGACGCTGAAGAGTTCCTGAACAACTACCGGAGTTTCGGTGTTCGTGCGCGGGTCCAGCAGGCTCAGGCCAAGATTCGTGGCGCGCGTATTACCGGGACGCCGACTATGCTGGTAAATGGCAAGTATGTGGTCAGCGCCTCCATGGCAGGCGGCCATGAGGCCGTGTTGTCGGTGGTTGACTACCTGGTCGAGCGGGAACGTGCTGCGGCAGAGTGATCGGCCGGTAGTCAGGGGCGCGTTCCGGTTCAGCGTGGGAATCCCCTGTTATGTATAAGCGTCTGCGCAACCAGATCAATGGCATCCTCCGGGGCCCGGAAGGTCCCCGTGGGGCGAGTTCTGGCAGCGAGCATGTGCCTGAGTTTGAGCCTCATCGTCATATCCGGCTGCTCACCTTCAATATCCAGGTGGGCATCAATACCTCGTCTTACCATCACTACCTGACCCGTAGCTGGCAGCACTTTTTGCCTCATCGCCGCCGTATCGAGAATCTGGATCGGATTGCTTCCCTGCTGCGGCAATACGATGTGGTGGCGCTGCAGGAGTGCGACGGTGGCAGTTTGCGCAGTGGTTACATCAACCAGGTGCAGTATCTGGCAGAAGCTGCGGGCATCCCCTATTGGTACCAGCAACTGAACCGCAATCTGGGACAGATTGCGCAGCACAGCAATGGTTTGCTGAGCCGGTTTCGGCCCCTGGATGTCACGGAGCACAAACTGCCGGGTCTCATTCCTGGCCGCGGCGCCATTATTGCCCGTTATGGGGCGGAAGATGATCCGCTGATACTGGTGCAGATGCACCTGTCCCTCAGCAAAGCGGCACAGCAGCGGCAACTGGGTTATGTGCGGGATCTCATTGCCGACTACCGGCATGTAGTCCTGATGGGGGATATGAATGCCCATGCAGAGCAACTGCTGACCCAGACACCCCTGAAGGAGACGGATCTGATACCCCTGCCTGGCACGGCTCACAGCTTCCCCAGCTGGCGGCCTGAAAAAGCCCTGGACCATATTCTGGTCAGTCCTTCCCTGGAAATCCGGCGCGCCGAGGTGATCAGTTATCCGGTGTCGGATCATTTGCCTATCGCGATGGATATTGCTTTGCCTAGGGGGTATCTGGAAACTTTTTGAGGCCTGCAGGTCCTTTTGGGTGTCTTGGTGTTTGTCTCAGGCATAAAAAAACCCGGCTCGCTGGCCGGGTTTTTTGTGGAGGCAGGATCAATTACTTGATCTTGGCTTCCTTGTACGCAACGTGCTTGCGGACAACCGGATCGTACTTTTTGATCTCGATTTTTTCCGGAGTGTTACGCTTGTTCTTTTTGGTCGTGTAGAAGTGACCAGTGCCTGCTGATGAAACCAGCTTGATTTTCTCGCGCATGATGCGGCTCCTTAAACTTTCTCGCCGCGGGCACGAAGATCGGCCAGCACAGCGTCAATGCCTTTTTTGTCGATGATGCGCATGCCCTTGGTGGAAACGCGCAGCTTCACGAAACGCTTCTCGGTCTCAACCCAGAAACGGTGGTTCTGCAGATTCGGCAGAAAACGACGACGAGTGTGGTTCATCGCGTGGGATACATTGTTACCGGTAACCGGACGCTTACCGGTAACCTGACAAACTCTGGACATACTTGCCTCCGACCTGAGCAATGGTCTATCAATACGAATTCGTTGTTTAATGCGTCTCTGGTTGCTCCGGAGCAATAACTGCCACCGGTTCGCGCCTCTAAACTGAACGCTGCTCGCCAGACGCCGCCAGAAAGGGACGCTTTTATACCAGAACTGGCCGACCAACGCAAAAAATTGTTGGGAATTTGGTCAGTTTTCCGGAGGCGAACCTGCTGCAGCTACATCAACCCTCGTTCAGCCAGGGATATTACCTCACCGTGGCCGATAACCATATGGTCAAGAACCCTGATATCCACCAGTCCGAGCGCTTCTTTCAGTCTGCGGGTCAGGGAAATGTCTGCCTGGCTGGGCTCCGCGACACCAGAGGGGTGATTGTGAGCAAAAATGACAGCGGCGGCGTTGTCTTCGAGGGCCTGGCGAACCACTTCCCGGGGATACACGGCAGCGCCGTCAATAGTGCCGCGAAACAGCTCCCGATACTGGATAACCCGGTGGCGGTTATCCAGGAATAGCCCGGCGAACACTTCGTGGGGGTAAGTGCCCAGCCGGCTGGTGAGAAAGCGGCGGGTATCGGCCGGTGAGCGCAGCGGATCGCCCTGGCGTAGTGGTTCGTCCATCACCCGGCGGGCCATCTCCATGGCGGCCTGAACCTGGGCGTATTTGGCCGTGCCGAGGCCTTTGACCTCGCAGAATTGCCTGCGGGAAGCGGTCATCAGGCCTCGCAAGCCGGAAAATTCAGAAATCAGATGGCGGGCCAGTTGCATCACCGGCATGCCAGTGGTGCCGGTGCGCAGGAAGATGGCCAGGAGTTCGGCGTCAGACAGGGCTTCCGGGCCGTGGGCCAGAAGGCGCTCACGGGGCCGCTCATCGGTTGGCCAGACAGGGTTGGTCATGCTGTGCTTCCTTGCGTGTCAGATTGTGATGCATCCTGCATCGGTTCTCAGAATTACAAAGGTTACTCCAAAAAGTAACATTTGGTAAACGAACGGGTGCTCTTGCAGGCTGCCTGTCGGGCCCGGGCGTGCTATCTTATAACCCTTTCATTTTACGGGATTACGGAGCCCTTCATGGCTGCCAAACGAATTCTGCTGGGAATCACCGGGGGCATTGCTGCCTATAAAAGTGCCGAACTGGTCCGGCTGCTCAAAAAAGCGGGCCTTGAAGTGCGGGTGGTGATGACCCGGGGTGCCGAGGCGTTTGTGACGCCGCTGACCTTTCAGGCCCTCAGCGGCGAGCCGGTGCGTACATCGCTGCTGGACCCGGAGGCCGAGGCCGGCATGGGCCATATTGAGTTGGCCAAATGGGCCGATCAGGTGGTGGTGGCGCCCGCCTCTGCGGATTTTCTGGCCCGTCTGGCTCAGGGGATGGCGGACGACCTGTTGACCACGGTTTGTTGTGCCACTGAGGCGCCCATTGTGGTGGCGCCGGCCATGAACCAGGCCATGTGGAAGAATGTCCGGACCCGGAGAAACATGTCCCTGCTGGCGGAAGACCCGCAGATCACCATCTGGGGGCCGGATCAGGGCGAGCAGGCCTGCGGTGATACAGGCCCTGGCCGGATGCTGGAGCCGGACGCCCTTGCCAGTCGGATTCTGGCTGATGCACCCCGGGCCACTGTCGGAGCGCTGGCGGGAAAACGGGTGGTGATCACTGCAGGCCCTACCCGCGAACCCATTGATCCGGTGCGTTATATCTCCAACCACAGCTCCGGCAAGATGGGGTATGCCCTGGCTCGGGCGGCAGCAGATGCGGGTGCCCAGGTGGTCCTGGTCAGCGGTCCGGTCAACCTGCCGGTGCCGGATGGCGTGGCAGTCCGACCGGTGATGACGGCGCAAGACATGTTGCAGGAAGCGGAACGGGTAGTGGCGGAGGGCTGCGACATTTTTATCGCCACGGCGGCGGTGGCTGACTACCGGCCTGCTGCCTGTGCCGGCGACAAGATCAAGAAAACGGACGAAGCGATGACACTGTCGCTGGTGCGTAATCCGGACACCCTGGCGACCATTGCCGCCCGCAAGAATCCGCCGTTTACCGTGGGCTTCGCCGCTGAAACCACAGATGTCGCCCGCTATGCCAACGATAAAATGCAACGCAAGAAGCTCAATATGATTGTGGCCAATGACGTGTCGGTCCCGGGGCTGGGCTTTAACAGTGATCAGAATGCCGTCACGGTATTCTGGCCGAGCGGGGAGCAGGCGATTGGCCCGGACAGTAAACAGGCCATCGCAGGCACATTGGTGGCGTTGATCGCCGAACACAGCAACAAGGTCGGGAACTCATGACGCAAAAGAAACTGCAGGTACGAATCCTGGACGATCGAATTGGCACCGACATCCCGTTTCCGGAGTATGCAACGCCGGGCTCAGCCGGCCTGGATCTGCGTGCTTGCCTGAATACACCATTAACGGTTGAGCCGGGTGAAACTCACCTGATTCCGACCGGGCTATCCGTGCACATTGCCGACCCATCGCTGGCGGCAATGATCCTGCCGCGCAGCGGTCTTGGCCACAAGCACGGCATCGTGCTGGGCAACCTGGTGGGGTTAATCGATTCCGATTACCAGGGTGAATTGATGGTGTCCTGCTGGAACCGGGGCCAAACCCCCTTCACCATCGCCATTGGTGAGCGTATTGCCCAGCTGGTTCTGGTACCGGTTGTGCAGGCAGACTTTGAAGTGGTGTCTGAATTCGGTGCCAGTGCTCGCGGCGAGGGCGGGTTTGGTTCAACCGGAACGCACTGAACCGGTTGCCGGAGGCTGGCAGCGTTTATGCAGGTCGGCGTCTATACTTTTCTGGTAACTGATTGTCCGGGACGTAAAAAACATTGCGGGAAGCACTATGAAACTCGGTAAAAAGAAAATCAAAGAGCCGTCGGTGGATGACACTCCCGAAAAGAAGCCGGGAAAGAAAAACAAGCGAAAAACAGAATCCTCAGGTTCGGGCCTTAAACGACTCAACACCGTTGCACTCAATCAGTCGCTGGTGGTGGTTCTGGCCGGCGTGGTTGCGGTGGCTCTGCTTCATTTTCTGGTGATTGCGGCCGCCGGTGAGCACAGTTACCAGCAGGCCCGGGTGGTTGAGGCCGACGGCGCCCAACAGAGACTGAACCAGTACTTCAGTGCCCAGCAGGAACAGGTGCGTGCCCTGGCCAATCAGCGCTATGTAAATAATCAGCTTGCCGGGCAAGGTGACCGAAACGAGCTGGAGCGACAACTGCAGGCGGCTTTGCCGGGAGCCCAGGCGGTTTTCGTTTTCCGTTACCGTGATATTCCGCGCACCGGCAGCAGCGACAGTCTGCTGGGGTTTGCCGGGCTGGAGCTGGCACGGCGGGCAGAGAACGGGCAGTCGCTCTGGCCTGACGCCTTCCCCCGCAACGATCAGTGGTATCTCCAATTCGCTGCGCCGGTTCGTCACCCGGTCAGCAACGCTGTGCAGGGCAGTGTGCTGGTGGTCTACAGCGCGGACCACATTCAGCCGCTGTTGACCGTGAGCAACCAGCAGTTGGGAGGTCAGTTGTCACTGGTACAGTCAGTGTCGGGTGCCCAGCGCACGGTGGTCAGCGCCGGTCGCGGAGCGGGCCCTGCTGAAGCCAGAACCCTTTCGAATCCGGACTGGTCGGTAGTGTACCAGCCAGCCCGGGCGCCAGAGGCACCGGTCAATACCATTGTAGCTGCCGTTCTGGTTGGCATTCCGGCGCTGGTGGCTGCGATTGTTGTCTGGATGTTGCTGGGCGGCGCCCAGCGCGGTATTCGTCAGGATGTGACGGCCTTGATCCAATGGTCGCACAAGGTGTTTGGCGGCGAGCGGGTGAAACTGCCGACCTTCCATTGGGATATGGTGGCGTCAACCGGTGAAGTACTGTTGCGCCTGTCGCAGGTGGTTGATAAACGCTTGGCAAAAGCCGCCGAAAGCGCAAAACCGCAGCAAACTGCAGTCGGTACCAGAAAGCCCGCTTCCGGTGAAGAAGAACCCCTGTTCCAGGACAAGGACATGCCCGACATCGACATGCTCGATGGCGACGAGGATGTGCTGGGTTTTGGTAGCGGCGATGACGCTTTGTTCGATGAAGATATCCCCGAGGTGATGGAAGCCGAGCTGCCATCCGTGGAGGTTGCTTCCGAGATCTTCAGGGCCTATGACATCCGTGGAGTTGTTGGCGAGACCCTGTCGCCCGACGTGGTGAAGGTGATCGGTCGCGCCATCGGTTCCGAGGCTGCGGCCCGCGGTGTGACCTCCATCTGCATTGGTTACGATGGCCGTCATTCCAGCCCGGACCTGGCCGATGCACTGGCCAGTGGCATCATGGCCACCGGTTGTAACGTGATCCATGTAGGGGCTGTACCTACGCCGGTGCTCTATTTTGCAACACATCAGCTGCAGACCGGCTCCGGTGTGATGGTGACCGGTAGCCACAATCCCGCCAACTATAATGGCCTGAAAATCATGCTGGGCGGTGAAACTCTGTCTGGTGAGGCGATTCAGAAACTGTACCAGCGTATTCAGACCGCCGACTTCACCTCTGGCCAGGGCGCCCAGTCCCGGGAGGACGTACGCCGTGCCTATCTGGACCGGATTGTCGGTGACATCGCGGTGGCTGCGCCGCTTAAAGTCGTAGTGGATGCCGGTAACGGCATCGCGGGCGAACTCGGCCCCATGCTGATTGAGGAACTTGGCTGTGAGGTAACCCCTCTGTATTGCGAGGTGGACGGCGACTTCCCCAATCACCACCCGGACCCGGGCAAGCCGGCCAACCTGCAGGACCTGATCGCCAAAGTGCAGGAAACCGGCGCCGATATCGGCCTGGCCTTTGATGGTGATGGCGACCGTCTGGGCGTGGTGACCAACACCGGCAAGATCATCTGGCCCGACCGGTTGCTGATGCTGTTCGCCCGCGATGTGGTGTCCCGTAACCCTGGGGCGGATGTCCTTTACGATGTGAAATGCAGCCGCCGTCTGGCGGGCGTGATTTCCGAAGCCGGTGGCCGGCCTATCATGT
Organism: Marinobacter sp. MBR-99; assembly: GCF_040547575.1. NCBI lineage: Bacteria > Pseudomonadati > Pseudomonadota > Gammaproteobacteria > Pseudomonadales > Marinobacteraceae > Marinobacter > Marinobacter sp. MBR-99. The sequence goes on from NZ_JBEPPY010000004.1 coordinate 107,245, forward strand.
GGAAATCCGGCCACTCGCTGATGAAAGCGAAAATGAAGGAAAGCGGTGCCCTGTTGGCCGGTGAAATGAGCGGTCACGTGTTCTTTGGTGAACGTTGGTACGGCTTTGATGACGGCCTGTATTCGGCCGCCCGGTTGCTGGAAATCCTGGGTATTGAGGATCGTCACAGTGACGATGTCTTCGCCGACTTCCCCGAGGATATCAGCACACCTGAGCTGAATGTCGAGGTGACGGAAAGCGAGAAGTTCGCGATCATTGAGCGCCTCGGCGAGCTGGCCGAATTTGGTGACGGCAACATCAGCACCATCGACGGCATTCGGGTAGATTATGCTGATGGCTGGGGGCTGTGCCGGGCGTCCAACACCACGCCGGTGCTGGTGCTCAGGTTTGAGGCCGAAACTGACGAGGCCCTTGAGCGGATAAAAGCCGTTTTCCGTGAACAATTACAGAAGGCCGCACCGGACCTGGTTGCGGATTTCTGACAAGACACATTTTCTGACAGCAAGGAATGACACATCACCATGGCGCTGGATCGTGAAACAGCAATGCAGGTGGCCTCGGTACTGAGCCGGGGCCTGCCCTATATCCAAAGATTTACTGGCAAGACCGTTGTCATCAAATACGGCGGCAATGCCATGGAAAACGAAGAACTCAAGAGCAGCTTTGCCCGGGACGTGGTGCTGATGAAACTGGTGGGCATCAACCCCATCGTGGTTCACGGTGGCGGCCCCCAGATTGGCGAGCTACTGGAGCGTTTGAACATCAAATCCCGCTTCGTGAACGGCATGCGCGTGACCGACGCCGAAACCATGGACGTGGTGGAAATGGTGCTGGGTGGCCAGGTGAACAAGGAGATTGTGTCCCTGATCAATGCCCAGGGTGGTACCGCCGTGGGCCTGACCGGTAAAGACGCCAACCTGATCCGTGCCCGCAAACTGGAAGTGGTTGACCGTTCACCGGAACTGGAACGACCGGAGATCATCGACATAGGCCACGTAGGCGAGGTTGCCAGCGTCAATGTGGATGTGATCGATATGCTCACCCGCAGCAACGTGATTCCGGTGATCGCGCCGATCGGCGTGGGCCCGGATGGCGCCTCCTATAACATCAATGCCGACCTGGTGGCCGGCAAGGTGGCGGAAGCCATGAAGGCGGAAAAACTGATTCTGCTGACCAACGTCTCCGGCCTGAAAAGCAAGGAAGACAAGGTGCTGACAGGCCTGACCGCCCAGCAGGTCAACGACCTGATTGATGATGGCACCATCCACGGCGGCATGCTGCCGAAGATCCGCTGTGCGCTCAGTGCGGTGGAAAACGGCGTGCGCACCTCCCACATCATTGATGGCCGTGTTGCCCATGCCTGTTTGCTGGAAATCTTTACCGACGAAGGCGTTGGTACCCTGATTTCCCGGAACTAATCAACCTGACCCGGGAGCAACCGGATGAAGCGCCTGCTGTCATTACTGATCACGTTGGGAATCGTGGCTTTTGTCGGTTTCAAGGCCGGCGTCTGGTGGCTGACGGATCAGCGCATGGCACAAGCGCGGTCGGAGCTCTCCAGCTATGGCGTGCTGGAGCGTGGCCAGATCGGCTCGGCCCTGGACGGACGGGTGACCCTGAGGCAGTCCCGCTGGGAAGATTTCCGACTGACCCAGCCGTTGCAACTGGGTCTGATTGAGTTTGATGCCGGTTCCCCGGTGACCCTGCTGACCACCCTGGCTAACCCGTCACCGCTGCCGGCGACCTGGTCGCTGGCGGCAGAGCAGGCCCGTATGGCTCTGGAGCCTACCATGTTCCGGAACTGGCTGACCGCGGGGACTGAGGCACAATCGCGGCTGCCGCCGCTGGTGTCGCTGGCCTGTGCACCTGATCCCCGGCAGCAGTTGAGCAGTGGCGACCTGATGCGCATGGGGATTTCCGCCATAAGCGGCGATGTTCATCTCACACAGAGCTCTGCAGGGGTTCGGTTTGAGATCAACAGTGCAGAAACCGGCAGCCTGGAAGCGGAATGGTCGGGCGCCCGGGTTCATCTCTCCGGCCTGGCGGCCACCCTGGAGAGCAGTGCTGAGCCGGTTCGTATGACGTTTCGTGATGCCGGCCTGATGCGCCGCCTGTCGGCATACTGTGCCCGGGAAACCGGACAGGACGTGAACCAATGGGCCCGTAACGCCGTCTCAGTGATGGAGGCGGGCCTGAAAGCCCGCGGTTACGATGGCAGCGATCAGTTACTGGCGCTCTATCGCCAGTGGCTGATGGAAGGTGGCGAGCTGCGATTTGCCATTCAGCCCCGCTCTGGAACTTATGGAATACCCGTACGTTCCGAATCGACGCCCGAGGCGGCCTGGTCCGTTGACTACAATGGTGCCGGGGTTCCTGACATCTACTTGACCGAAATAGAAGTCCCTGAGCCACAGTTGCCCCTCGAAGCACTGGAGCCTGTGCCCCCCCGGGAGGAACCCGGTGTTCAGCAATGGTACCCGGCGGAGCTGGAAGGGGCGCAAGCCTGGCTGGGGCGGCAGGTGCGGGTGACGCTGTCCAACGGCAATCAGGTGGAAGGCCGCCTGGTCAGCGTGGGTGAGCGCGAACTGGAAGTGTCACGTACCGTTGCCGGCGGAGAGGTGGCTTATCCGATACTGATTCGGGCGATCACCCAATTTGATGTCTGGCGGCGGGGCAGGGCAGACTGAGATCAACGGCCGGGAGGCTACCATGGCGCACAGCACTGACAAGTTACAGACCGTACCGGACGTCCGGAACATGCTGACCCGGTTGATTTCGCTGCCCTCCATCAGCAGCGCGTCTCCGGACTGGGATCACAGCAACGAGGCGGTTGTGAGAACCCTGGCCGAGTGGCTTGAGCCCATGGGGTTCGCGGTGGAAATTCTGGACGTGCCGGGCATGCCCGGCAAATACAACCTGATTGCCACCCTGGGCACCGGCCCGGGCGGGTTGGTTTTGTCTGGCCATACCGATACCGTTCCGTTCGATGACAAGCGCTGGCAGAGTGATCCGTTCACGCTGACCGAAAAGGACAATCGCTGGTACGGCCTGGGCACCTGCGATATGAAAGGCTTTTTCCCGCTGGTCATTGAAGCGGCCAAAGCCTTTGTTGACCAGCCGCTTCAGCAACCGCTGATTATCCTGGCCACAGCGGACGAAGAAAGCTCCATGAACGGCGCCCGGGCCCTGGCCGAGGCCGGCAAACCGAAGGCCCGGTATGCGGTGATCGGCGAGCCGACCAATCTCAAGCCGGTTCGGATGCACAAGGGCATCATGATGGAGCGGCTGCGGTTTGATGGTCAATCCGGCCATTCCTCCAACCCGGACCTTGGTCGTAATGCCCTGGAGGGCATGCACGAGGCCCTGGGGGAACTGCTGAGCCTGCGCTCTGAATGGCAGGAAAAATACCGAAACCCCAACTTCAAGGTACAGGTACCGACGCTGAATCTGGGCTGCATTCACGGGGGTGACAACCCGAACCGAATCTGCGCCCAGTGCGAACTCCACTTCGATTTGCGACCGTTGCCCGGGATGAACATGGAAACCCTGCGCCAGGCGATCCTCAACCGGATGCAGCCCCTGGCCGAGCGCCGGCAGTTGAATCTGACTTTCGAGCCCTTGTTCGACGGCGTACCGCCGTTCGAAACGCCGGCCGACGCGGCCCTGGTCAAGGCCTGTGAAGCGCTGACCGGCCATACCGCCCATGCGGTTGCCTTCGCCACCGAGGCGCCCTGGTTGCAGAAGCTGGGCCTGGAAACCCTGGTGATGGGGCCTGGTTCCATCGACCAGGCCCATCAGCCGGATGAGTTTCTCGAGATGTCGCAATTACAACCAACCGTGGATATTCTGCGCGGGCTGATCAAGCAGTTTTGTCTGTGATGGAAGGGGAGAAAGGTTTGAAATCGAACGAATGGCTGCACGGATTCCGCCACTCATCTCCGTACATCAATGCTCATCGCGGCCGAACCGTTGTGCTGACCATGCCTGGCGATGCCATCGAGCACCGGAACTTCATCAATATCATCCACGATATTGCCTTGCTCAGCAGTCTGGGTGTGCGCCTGGTGGTGGCCTTTGGTGGTCGCCCGCAGATTCAGTCCCGGCTGGACGACGCCGGCCTGGAGTCCGCCTTTGCCCGTGGCTTGCGCATCACCCCGGATAACCACCTGCCCCTGGTTATGGAGGCTATTGGCGGATTGCGGGCCTACCTGGAGAGCCAGTTATCCATGGGCCTGGTTAACTCGCCCATGCACAATGCCAGAATCCGGGTCACCAGTGGAAACTATGTCACCGCCAAGCCCGTGGGCGTGCTGGATGGCGTGGATTTCGGCTACACCGGGAAAGTGCGCCGGGTGGATACCCGTGGCATCGAACAGCTGCTGGAACAAGGCCACATCGTTCTGTTGCCGCCGATGGGGTACTCACCCACCGGTGATGCTTTCAATCTGTCTTACGAGGATGTTGGCAGCCAGGTGGCGGCTGCCTTGCAGGCAGAAAAACTGATCGTGTTCATTGATGACGAAGGCCTGCTTGAGGAAGACGGCTCACTGATTCGGGAGCTGTCGGCCCGCCAGGCGTCGGAACGCCTCAATACCAATGTGGTGACCGGCCATGACGCGGCACTGCTCAAAGCAGCCTGTGATGCCTGTGTGAAAGGCGTGCGCCGGGCCCACATCATCAGCTACGTTGAGGATGGCGCGTTGCTGGAGGAACTGTTCACCCGGGACGGTTCCGGAACCCTGGTCAGCGGGGATAACTACGAGCAGATCCGCCAGGCCAGGGTGGAAGACATCGGGGGTATTCTAGAGTTGATCCAGCCCCTTGAAGAGCAGGGCATCCTGGTGCGCCGCTCCCGGGAAATGCTGGAAACCGAAGTGGACCGCTTCGTCGTGGCCGAGCGGGATGGCACCATCGTTGGCTGTGCTGCCCTGTATCACTACCCGGATGAAGGCACCGGTGAACTGTCCTGTTTTGCGGTCGACCCGTCGTACCGGCGTGCCGGGCGTGGTGACGACATTCTGGCGATGATTGAAAAGCTGGCGAAGGCCCAGGGTATCCGCAAACTGTTCGTGCTGACCACCCAGACCGAACACTGGTTTCGGGAGCGGGGCTTTCTGCCCACGGCGGTGCAGGATTTGCCCGGGCCAAAGCTGGCCTCCTACAACACCCAACGCAACTCAAAGGTGTTCTACAAACCGTTGTGACAGGGCACTGAGCTGTTGTTCCCGCGCCTCCGGCGTGGCCCTGGACAAGGTCTTGACCGAGTCATAGAAGCGCCCGAAGTCGTAGTGGTGATCCCGCAACAATTGCCGGAATGCCGGCACATGCTGGTTGTATTGCTGGAACAGAGCCAGGTTGGCGTTGTTCAGGCGCACCGGTGGTGTGCCAAAAGGGCCAGGCTCCGGGTAGTCTTCGGATAGCCTGGCGTAGGCAAGGGCCAGTTCCTCCAACAGGGTTGCCTTGCGGCCCCTTAGCACGTCAGCGGCCAGTACCTGTTGTTGCTGATAAAGCTGTCGGAGCTGTGCGCTGGTTCCGTTGACCAGGTCCAGGGTCCGGTTACGGTGCTCCAGTCGCTGCAGGGCGCGGTCAAAACCGGCTTCGGACGCCTGCTGTTCCAGCCAGATTCTCAGGCCTTCCAGTTCAACGGCGGTGGCAAAGCTTTCGTTGAACGCGGTGTCTTCCTTGATATACACCACCTGATGGGCCAGTTCGTGGAACATCAGTGCCACCATGCGGTCATCTGGCAGGCTGGTAAAACCGGTGTGCAGAGGGTCATTGAACCAGCCCAGGGTAGAGTAGGCAGTGACGGCGCCGATGAAGGTGTCGTAATCCTGTGCGTTGAACCGGGCCTGCTCCTTGCGCGCCCGCTCCAGATTGAAGTAGCCTCGGTAGGCTTGGCAGCCCACCACGGGATAACACCACTGGTGAGGGTCCAGCGAGAATTCGGGTACAGCAACCAGGTTGACCACAACCCAGGGCTGGTCCAGTTCAACGTATTTGGTAAAGGCCTTGCCGACGGGTAGCTGAAGTACGTCATTTGCGAAGGTGCGTGCGGACTGTGCAACGGACAGTTTTCGTTTCAGTTCAGGGTCAGTTTGTGGGTCGCGGGCAACGGATTCCACGGGTTGTCCCCGTAGCATCAGTGAAAGATGGCCGCCCACTGCCTGGCCATAGTAGCCAATGGTCGAACACCCCTGGAGCCCCGTTAACAGTAGCAAAAGAAGATAGATCTGACTAAGCTGTCTCATGTATCCGTACGTTGTGATTGATGGTCTTTCCGGCTCCGCCCTGGTGCTCGTCGTGACAGGCTCGCTGGCTGTTTTCCGGGGCTGGCTATACTCTTTTTATCATAACAGCAGATCACAGCCACTAACTCAGGGATGTTCGCCAGGGCAACGGTCATTGGCGACCAGGCCGGCTTATCAATTGGTCAGGTAGTTCATGGATCCGAGAGAACGTCGTAGCAGTACCCGACAGCCCATTAAACTCGCGGCACAGATCGACGCAGGTGGCGGTAATACCTGGCCCTGCCAGATTGCTGATTTTTGCGCCGAAGGCCTGTTCATACGTTATTCCGGTGAAACCTCCCGAAAACTGGACCGGGTGTTCGATCAAAACCAGCCGTCCGAGCTGGTGGTTCGTTTTCGCGGTGCGGATGGTCAGCGTCGTTACGAACTGCACGTCAGTCCCGTTCGGCGTATCGACGGCGCCATGGGGGTAAACTTCACCCGCTCCAATCCCGACGCCCTGAATGCCATGCTGCAGCTTTGCGGCAGCAGTGGTGATCAGGCCAGGTCGTCGTTGCGGGCGCCGAGTGAGCGTGTGCAGTTTGTTCTCCATCAGTCCGCAAAAACGGTAACCAGTTTCATTGAGCCGCTGATGGATGCCTGTTTCGTGCAGATGGCAGAGGCGCTCCGCAAGGCTGCCCAGAAGGCACCCAGCGACCAGTTGGCCAACGAGTATATGGACGCCTCAGGGCAGCTCCAGGCACGCCAGAGGATTCTTTGGCACCATATGGCGAGGTTCCTGGAATCTCCTCTGAAGCCAGCCCAGAAGGGGGTGCCGGGGGCTGAGTTGTCTGTGGTCGACAAGAACGAGTTCGAAGACTGGCTGACCATCCGGGTAATGGTCACCCGGGCCGATACCCAGTACCGGGGCGACCTGCTTCAGCTCAAGCTGCGACTGGACAAGCTCGGTATCGCCAATCGCACCGGCCACCACAACCCGCTTGGGCCAGCGCTGGTCTGTGAGGCCTTCCATCATGCCCTGTTACAGCTCAAGGCAACCAGGGAGGTGGAGAAAGTCTGCCTGAAGACCTTTGAGCAAACCGTGCTTAAACAACTGGCGCCGCTGTACCGGGAGCTGAACAACATTCTTATTCGCCATGGTGTGCTGCCAGACCTGGACCTGTCCAAATACCTCAGTGAGCAGGCACCGCCAAAGAACGAGCCCACGCCCGCTCCGACAGTCACCAGGCCAGAAGAGACCCCAGCCGAGAGCCCGGCCCAGCCCGCCGAGGAATCCCGCGCCACGCCCGCAAGCCGAGCCCTCAAAAGCCGGTTATCCGGTGAATTCCGCGGCTACGCCCAGGCCGCCCAGACGGCGTTTTCCACCGTTCGTAATCTGCTCACAACCCTGCAGGCAAGCCGGGTTTCCCGAGGGGAAAGTCCCCGGGAGGACTTTGCCCCCAATGCGCGCCCACTGTCGACCGGTGAACTGCACCGGGAATTGCAGGAGTTGCAGGTACGCGCGGCGGGCCCGGAAGAATCCGCCGCCCCCCTGAAAGAGCGGGTGGTCGAGAAGATCAAGGAAATCGGCGAAGCCCGGCTGGATGACGAGCAGCAGCAAACCCTGGATGTCGTTGATCGCTTTTTCAAAAGTGTCGTGGAAAGCCCCAAACTCAGTGACTATGTGCAGGCCCGGATGCGTCAGCTGGAAGTGCCGGTGCTCAAGGTGGTGATGCGGGATCCGGCGTTTTTTGAGGATCAGGACAGCCCTGTCCGCGGCGTGATGAACCGTTTGGCCCAGCTGGGGGTCAAGGGTGGCCGCCTGAACCCGGTGGTCCAGCGACGGGTCGACGAGCTGGTTCAGCGCATTGCCACGGATTTCGAGCAGGACACCGGCGTGTTTGAACAGACAGTGACCGAGCTGGACACCCTGATTGACCGGCAGAATCTGGTCTACCGCCGGAACGTCGAGCGTGTAACGGCAGCGGCCGAGGGTGCCCAGAAGGTGTCTGAGTCCAAGGCGGCGGTGAGCGCCGCGATTGATCAGCGCATTGCCGGTCGCAAGGTTCCCCGGGCGCTGGTCAGTTTGCTGGAAGGCGGCTGGCGGGACCTGTTGTCACTGACCTGGATTCGTCAGGGGCCAGACAGTCAGCTCTGGCAGGACTACCTGGCGGTGATTGATTCGCTGCTGGCCTTTGCCGATGATCCGGAGAGCAGTATCAACCTGCCGGAGCTTCTGCGGCTGATCCAGGACGGCCTGGCGTCGATATCCAGCAATCACATGCCGTCTTCCCAGATTCGCGATGAATTGAAGCACTTCCTGGTTCGCCGGCCCGACAAGACGCCGGAAATGGTCGAGATGCCGCCGGTAAAACCGGCCGAAAAGGACCAGAAAACCCTGAGTGAACGGGAACAGCGCAGCCTGCAGCGCTGGATCAACCGGTCACAGCAGTTGCGTACCGGAGACTGGCTGCGAGACCAGACCCGGCCCGATGAGCCCCAGTATATCCGGCTGGTTTGGGTTGCCCGGGGCTTTAGCCGCTTTGTTTTCGTCAATCACCAGGGTATGCGGGTGGTGGAGCTGGAGCTGGAAGCTCTGGCCCGACAGATGCGCAAGGGCATCATTGTGCCGGATAACCAGTACGACCGGCCGCTGGTGGACGAAAGTATCGATCGCATGGTCCGTAACGTCTACGACCAGCTGTCCTGGGCGTCTACCCACGACGAGCTGACGCGTTTGCTCAACCGCCGGGAGTTCGAGCGGATGCTGGAACAGCAACTGGCACGCCGGGAAGACAGTCGTACCCTGTTGCACCTGGACCTGCGTGGCTTCCGGTTGCTTAATGATACCGCCGGTTATCAGGCTGGCGATGAAGCCCTGAAACAGGTTGCGGAGCTGGTGTGCCGGCACGTGGGTGACGGCATGCCGGTGGCGCGCCTGGCCGGCAATGAGTTTGCCATGCTGGTTGCGGAAGAACAGGGCCAGGATGTGGCCGCGGCCCTGATCGAGGCCATTGAGGCGGCAGAGTTTTCCTTTGACGGCCGCCCGTGCACGTTGTCGGCCAACGTTGGCCTGGTGGCCGAGTTGCCGGCTCTGGTGAGCGCCGAACGCTGGCTGAGAAGTTCCGAACAGGCGTTAGCTCAGGCCCGGAAAATGGGGCCGGGCAAAGTGGCCGAATACACCCTGGATGCCGACGACCAGGCCCGCCAGGAGCAGATCGCTGCGCGCGTCGCCAGCCTGTCGGATCCCGATGAGGAACGCATGCTGCTACGGTGCCAGAAAATCATACCGCTGCATGCCGACGCCCGGATGACGGCCCAGTATGAGATTCTGATCAGCATGTACGATGACAGCGGTGCCCTGATAACCGGCCAGGACTTTGTGCGTATGGCCGAACGCTATGATCGCATGCAGGCGGTTGACCGCTGGGTGGTCGGCCATATGCTGGACTGGCTGAGGGATCAGGCCCCGGACCCGCGCCATGTGGGTGGTGTCTGTATTAACCTGTCCGGTTATTCGCTGAATGACCAGAGCCTGCTGGAATTCATCTACGAGAAGCTCAGCGAAAAAGACGCTCCCATTGAACGGCTCTGGTTCGAGCTGACCGAGGCATCCGCGATCCACGATGTGCAGGCGGTGGCCGATTTCATCATGGAGATGAAAGAACTGGGCTGCCGGTTCTGCCTGGGTAATTTCGGCAGTGGCCCCAGTTCGTTCCAGTTTATGCGTTCGCTGCCGGTGGATCTGATCAAGATTGACAGTGCCTTCACCACCCAGCTGGTGTCGAGCGAGACTGACCAGGCAATGGTGAGATCCATGGTGGACATGGCGCACTACATGAACCGGGAAGTTATTGCCTCCCAGGTTGAATCCCGAGAGGTTCTGGATATGCTCAGGCAGCTGGGTGTTGATTACGCTCAGGGTTTTGTTGTCGAAAAACCACGCCTGCTCACCAGCCTGAGCTGATCCGGGAAGAGTGCTGTCATGTCCAAACGCCACCCTATTATTGCGGTGACCGGCTCCTCCGGGGCCGGCACGACCACCACCAGCCAGATATTCCGACGGCTGTTCGCCAGTGAAGAGTTGAACGCCGCCATGGTGGGTGGTGACAGTTTTCACCGGTACACTCGAGAGCAGATGGCCCGGCTGGCGGCCAAGGGGCAGTTTGGCGAGCGTAACCATTTTGCATTGGCGGCCAATCACATCGACCGCCTGGAAGCCTTGTTCTACGACTACAGCCATACCGGTAATGGTCGCTATCGCCAGTATGTGCACGATGAAGATCGCCAGTTGGTGGCGGCCGGTCACAAGCCGGGGACCTTCACTGGCTGGGGGCCGCTACCGGCCGATACAGACTTGCTGTTCTACGAGGGGCTGCATGGGGGAGTGATCAGCGAGAGCTACAACATTGCCCAGTACGTTGACCTGCTGATCGGCGTGGTGCCGATTGTCAATCTGGAATGGATCCAGAAAATTCACCGGGATACCAACCAGCGGGGGTACAGCCAGGAGGCGGTGGTGCAGACCATCATTAACCGCATGGAAGACTACGTGCACGATATCGTGCCCCAGTTTTCCCATACCCACATCAACTTCCAGCGCATACCGCTGGTGGATACCTCCAACCCCTTCATCGCCCGGGATGTGCCCAGTGAAGATGAAAGCATGGTGGTAATACACTTCCGCGACTCCAATGGGGTGGACTTCTCCTGGCTGTTACAGGCCATTCCCCAGAGCACGCTGTCCCGCCACGACACGCTGGTGATTCCGGGGCCAAAGATGGCGTTGGCCATGGAGCTGATTATCCGCCCCATGATTCAACGCCTGATGGCGGGCCGAACCTTCGCCTGACACTCAGGCGGCGGTTAACCGTCCGGTCTGGTAATCCCTCAGAGCCTGCTCGATTTCCTCCCGGGTATTCATGACGAACGGCCCGTACTGAACAACCGGCTCACCGATCGGGCGGCCTGCAATCAACAGCAGCCGGGCACCGGTTGGACCGCCTGCCAGCAGGATTTCATCGCCGTCATCCAGCAGGTTGGCAGCCGACAGCCGAAGTTCGGTTTGCGATTCGCCGGTGACCAGGCTCGCATCGCCCTCGTAGAGATACAGCAGGGCATTCAGGGCTTGTGCCACCGGCAGCGAAAGCTGGGCATGGGGATCAAGGTGAATGTCGGCGTATAGTGGTTCGGTACTGCCGCCGGTCACGGCGCCGGATACCTGCACGCCGCTCACACTCACCTCTCCGGCGATCAGCTTTACGGAGGCCCCGGGTTGGTTGAACACCGGGATGTCTTCCGGCTGAATATCCCGGTAACCTGCCGGCTTCATTTTCTCGGCTGCTGGCAGGTTCAGCCACAGCTGGAAACCGCGCATGACACCGGATTCCTGTTGCGGCATTTCAGAATGCACGATGCCCCGTCCGGCGGTCATCCACTGCACGCCGCCATTACGAAGATTGCCACGATTGCCCAGGTGGTCTTCGTGCAACATGTGCCCTTCGATCATGTAGGTGACGGTCTCGAAACCCCGGTGCGGGTGCGCCGGAAAGCCGGCAATATAGTCCTGGGGCTGATCGGAGCCAAATTCGTCCAGCATCAGGAACGGGTCCATGCGAACGGCCTGGCTCTGACCCAGTGAGCGCTTGATTTTTACGCCGGCGCCATCGGAGGTGCCAAGGGCGGGGATGATCTGTTTCAGGGAGCGAAGCGTCATGTCGTTCTCCTCTCGTTGACGATGATTCTATTAAACCGGGGAGAGACGAAGGATGAAAACGCAGAATTCTGGCGGGACAGATCAAAAAAACTGAAGAAGAGTGGCGGTGGCCAGAGGCCACCGCCGGCTCGGGTTTATTCCACGTTCCGGGAATAGAAGATTTCCAGCATCTCGCGACGCAGGCGGTCTTCAATGGACTGGGCTTCGGCCGGGTCCAGCTCGTCAGCGTTCACACCGAAGACATAGTTATCCAGGTTGAACTCTTTCAGCATCATCTTGGTGTGGAACAGGTTTTCCTGGTACACATTCACATCGATCATCTGATAGGCGTTCTGGGTGTCCTCGGTCAGGTAGTTCTGGATCGAGTTGATGTCGTGGTCGATGTAGTGCTTGGTGCCGTCCACGTCACGGGTGAAGCCGCGCACCCGGTAGTCCACGGTGACCACATCGGAGTCAAAGCTGTGGATCAGGTAGTTCAGCACTTTCAGCGGTGAAATCAGGCCACAGGTGGATACGTCGATATCGGCGCGGAAGGTGCTGACGCCATCGTGGGGATGGCTTTCCGGATAGGTGTGAACGGTCACATGGCTCTTGTCCAGGTGCGCCACGATGGTGTCCGGCAGGGGGCCCGGAGATTCTTCGTTGTTGGCTTCGCTGTCGGTGAGTTCATGCTCGGCAATCAGCATAGTCACAGAGGCGCCGTGGGGCTCGTAGTCCTGGCGGGCAATATTGAGGATGTTGGCACCGATGATTTTGACCACGTCAGACAGGATCTGGGTCAGCCGCTCGGCGTTGTACATCTCGTCGATGTAGTCAATGTAGGCTTCACGCTGTTCTTCGGTCTGCGCGTAACAGATGTCGTAGATGTTGAAGCTCAGGGATTTGGTCAGGTTGTTGAAACCGTGCAGCTGGAGTTTGGTTTCCATAATAATTGCTCACCTTTTGCGCAGACCTGCGGAGAAAGTTGCGTATTATGCATACCGTGTGTGTCAATGAATAGTATCTACAATGACATTTTTGGTTACCGTGGCCCCAATGGCGGTATGGCGTCCGCTGGCTACGGAAATCGCTTACTCTGCGGCGCGGATTTCGTGGCTGTGGGTGATTTCTACGCCGGCTTTTCCGAGCATGATGGACGCCGAGCAGTATTTTTCAGCAGACAGACTCACCGCTCGCTCCACCTGTTTCTCTTTGAGGTTGTGGCCGGTGACCACGAAATGCAGGTGGATCCTGGTAAACACTGCGGGTACGGCATCGGCCCGCTCTGCTTCAAGTTCGGTGTGGCAGGCGGTGACGTCCTGACGACTCTTTTTCAGGATGCTCATCACGTCAAAAGCCGAGCAACCGCCCACCCCCATCAACAGCATTTCCATGGGGCGTGGCCCGAGGTTTTCGCCGCCATGATCGGGCGGACCGTCCATCTGCACGCTGTGGCCGCTGCCACTGATAGCCCTGAAGCTGGCGTTGCCGGTCCAGTCGACGGTTGCTTTCATCGGGTTCTCCCATGGGTGGTGGTTCATGGCCGGATGTGATCAAGGTTGCTCCGGAGCCTGACGGAGGATGCTAGCACAGTCTGTTAGTGGCGACAGCTATCGCTTGCGACCAAAGAGGCATTGATCCCAGATACATCTTGTATCCGCTTTCGAGTTGCCGAAAGATGACCTTCTTGTTATAAGTTGCGCTGCAAACAATAAAAACCGTGAAACCCGCAAGGAAATGCGGGGCAGAAAAACATCAGGAATCGCCAGACTCTGAGGAGGCATGTCCCGCACTATGGCTACCATCGTCAAGCCGGTTGAGCAGAAAACCAAACACCTGGATTATTTCCTGTCCCAATGCCACCGTCGGCGTTACCCCGCCAAAAGCACCATTATTTATGCCGGTGACAAAAGCGACTCCCTGTTTTATATCGTCAAAGGTTCCGTCACCGTCATTATTGAGGATGATGATGGCCGCGAGATGATTATGGCCTACCTGAACGCCGGAGACTTTTTCGGCGAAATGGGCCTGTTTGATAACATGGATTCCCGCAGCGCCTGGGTCAAGGCCAAGACTGAGTGTGAAGTGGCGGAGATCAGTTACACCAAATTCCGTGAGATCGCCCAGCAGGACCCGAGGGTGCTCTATTTCATCGGCGAGCAGATGGCCTCCCGGCTGCGCCAGACCACCCGCAAGGTCGGTGACCTGGCGTTTCTGGACGTGACTGGCCGGGTGGCGCGCACCCTGCTGGATCTGTGCAAGGAGCCGGACGCCATGACGCATCCCGACGGTATGCAGATCAAGATCACCCGCCAGGAGATCGGCCGCATTGTTGGCTGTTCCCGGGAAATGGTGGGTCGCGTTCTGAAAACGCTGGAAGACCAGGGCCTGGTTCGGGTGAAGGGCAAAACCATGGTGGTGTACGGCACCCGCTGAACGATTCTCGCCAGGCAAGTGCCTCAAAGGCCGCTGAAATTCAGCGGCCTTTTGCGTTGTGGTGGTCGCCTATTTCAGTGATGGGCTTCGACAAACTCCCGCACAGACCGTGACACGGCCGCTGGTTCGGTGATGGGTGCCCAGTGCGTGGTATCCAGTTCCTGCAGGGTCAGCTTGCCGGTCCAGCGCGCCAGGTTCTCGGTGAGTTGGCGGCCCACATAGGCATCCCGGGTGGGGATGATCACCTGTACCGGGCAACCGGCCAGCCGTGGTTCCGGCCTCAGCAGTTTGCGGATAAAGTTGGCCCGATAGAGTTTTACCCCATAACACCCGTCGGCTTTCTGGTATTCGCTGAACTGGGCATCGGCAATCTGTTCGTGTTTGCGAAGATACCCCGGCCACAAGCGGTCAAGGCCGGCCCTCCATAGTGTTTCTGGCAGCACCGGCAACTGGAACATGAGCACGTACCAGGAGCTTGCCAACTGCTTCAGCACCTTGGTGGTGCCCCCGGAACGCGGTGCCATGATCTGGTCCCGCAGCCAGTAGCCCACGTGATCCAGGCAAGGGCCAGAGATGGCGGTGTAGGATCGTATGCGCCCCTCCAGGGCTCCTGTGGTGACTGTTTCCCAGCTCTGGATGGAACCCCAGTCGTGGGCGACCAGGTGGAAGCTGCGGTCTGGTATCACCGCGTTGACCACGGCCTTGAGGTCTTGAGTCAGCCACTTCATATGATAGGCGCTGGTTCTGCTGGGTTTGTCAGAGCGGCCGGCACCCCGAACGTCATAGCGCACGACCAGATAATCCTTTTTCAGTTGTTCGGTGACCTTGTCCCAGACACGGTGATTGTCAGGATAGCCGTGTACCAGCACCAGAGGAGTGGCTTTCGGATTGCCTTCGACTCTGGCGTAAAGGAGCAGGTCACCACTGGTCACCCAATGTTCTTGTTCAATGCTCACGCTGATCATTACCTTCTGGTGGCGTTGGAGTGTGATCAGGTTAGCGGTATCCGCGGATTGGCTCAGCGGCCAATCAGGCCAGAAACCATGCCGATGATGTCAGCCCGCCAGAGCCTCGTCGCCCGTCAGGTTCCGCTCGCGGCCCGGTAAGCATTGCAACAGATGCTGCCAGACCGCTTCCGCATTGGTTTCGTTCAGCATTTCATGACGCCCGCCCTCGAACAGCCGGAGGGTGACTTGTTCCACACCGGCTTCCCGGATGGTCTGAAAATGGCGGCGTATGCCTTTGCCCATTTCGCCCACCGGGTCATCGGTGCCGGCGAACAGGTGAACGGGCAGGTCGGGGCGCCACTGGGCAGGGTTGATCGACAGCATACCGCGGATGAAGTCCTGCCAGAGCCCGGTGGTGCATTCGAATCCACAGCAGGGGTCGGCCAGGTACAGGTCCACCTGGTTCGGATCTCGACTGAGCCAGTCACAGCTGGTGCGGGTAGGCTCGAACTGCCGGTTGAACTTCCCGAAGGTCATCCGGGCAATGGTCTTGCTGGCGTGCCGTTGCCCCCGCAACGCTCGTATCAGGCTGACCAGTATCAGCGAAAGCCGCAGTTCGGGGGTGTGGATGCGATTGGTGGCGCTGAGGATCAACGTATCCAGGTTCTGCCCGTATTGCTGGGCATAGCTTTGTGCGATGAACGAGCCCATGCTGTGCCCCAGCAGGGCGACAGGAGCGGCCGGCATCCGTTCTCTGGCGTGGTCAACCACCAGGTTCAGGTCGCCCACCACTTTCTGCCAGCCGTCGGTGTCTGCGTAGTGACCGGGGTGCTCGCTGCCGGGGCCATGCCCACGATGGTGATAGCTGATGACCGCCACTCCCTGGCCAGCCAGCCACGAGGCCAGCGCAGCATAGCGGTCGCCGTGTTCGGCCATGCCATGGCTGATGATCAGGCAGCAGTCTGGTGACGGCCCTGGTTCAAACAGGGTGGCGTTGATCTGATGATTGTCAGGGCTTGTCAGTTGCAGGGTCTGTTTGCGCATGGTCCTGGCCGGGTTCCTTTGCGGCCGGGCGTTGCCACTCCGGCGGTTTCCATAGGTGTCTGAGTCTGGACAATAATCCGCCTGGCTGCTGCATGTCGCGGAACAGGTCCACGTATTCGTGGGTCCACAGCACAATCAGGTTATTTGAAGCCACAGGGCGGGTGATGCCGTACTCGGGCGGGTCTTTGGCGTCTTCGTCCACGAAGGTGCCGAACAGGCGATCCCAGAGAATCAGGGTGCCGCCATAATTACGATCGATGTAGCCGGGGTTGCGACCGTGATGCACCCGGTGATGACTTGGCGTGTTAAACACCGTTTCGGCCCAGCCGGGCAGTCGCCCCACCAGGGTGGTGTGGATAAAAAACTGGTAGACCAGTGAAAACGCATAGGCCACGCCAATCCATACCGGGTTGAAACCGATCAGGGCCAGAGGCAGATAGAACACCCACATGCCGTTGAAAATATTGGTGGCGTTCTGGCGCATCGCGGTGGAGAAGTTCATCCGCTCTGATGAGTGGTGCACCACGTGGGCGGCCCAGAACCAGCGCATCCGGTGACTGGCCCGGTGCATCCAGTAAAAACAGAAGTCGACACCCAGAAAGGTCAGGAAAGCAGTGAACCAGTTAAGCTCCAGATCAAACAGGCGGAAGTGATAACACAGTGCATAAACCGGGAACGCGATAATGCCGGCGAACAGCAACTCCGTGGTCTGGTAACCGGCGCCCAGGGCGAAATTCCGGACCGCCTCGCGGGTATCCATCAGTGCGGGGTCATGGCGGATTTTCAGGTATTCCCACAGGGTAACGCCGACGAAAATGGGTGTGGCCACCACAAAAATAAGCTGGCGCTCATCCAGTGCCAGCCAGGGAGCTACGGTTTGCCAGAGTGCCAGCAGGCCGCTGTTCTCCAGCACCGCCTGCATCATGTCTATCAACGCCATCAAGGAACCCGGTATTGTTTTTGTTCAGGGTTTATCTTGGCACAGTCACCGCCAAACGCACTGTCCTATTGCGCCAGTGAAAGTGGCGGTTTCCGACAAATGACCGACCTCAGCGATGTTTCTGGTACAGGGCTTCAATCGGCTCGAGTTTGGGGCGCCACTCGTCCAGCCAGCTCTTTACCGGTTTGGGAATACGGGCCGGTTTTGGCCAGGGCACCGGATACTGAGGCGGTTGGAACAGCGGCGCCAGCAGAGCTGCGGCGGCCAGATCTGCCCGGCTGAACTGGTCGCCCACCAGGTAGGGCCGCTGGCGGTAGAGGTCGGTCAGTTCGGTGACCAGCTGTTCCAGGGTTTGTTGCGCCGCGTCCGCGGTTTTCTGATTGATCTTCATCCACTTACGCATGATCTCATCCACCCGGCTGAAGGCCAGGCTAAGCAGAATCCGGTTATAGAACGGGGTGCCGGCAGCCAGCAGGGGAACCACTACTTTGGGCCGTTGCAGAAAGTAGTGATAGACCCAGGTGCGGATGGCAGGCCCGGCCTTTTCATCCAGTTTTTTCTCCCATTCGAGGGCCTGTTCCCGAAGTACAGGGTCTTCCGGTGTCAGGGCGTTGTCGGGAAACATCTGGTCCAGGTAATCCACAATCTGCGCGGAGCCCTGAATGATCTGGCCATCATGGTCCAGCACCGGTACCGAAGAGTCCGCCCTGGTCATTTGCGTGATGGTTCGCGCGTGTTGGCCGGGCAGCAGATTGATCGCCTTGTAGTTGACACCTTTGTAGTCCAGTGCCCAGCGGGCTTTCTCCGAATAGTGGGAAATACAGAACTGATAAAGCTTGACGGTCATGGGTGTGCTCCCGATGTTTTGATGACGCAAGATTAACGCTTATGTCAGGGATTTCCCAATAGGCGAGGCGTAGACTGTGAGGGTTGTTCCATAAATTTCAGGGGGTTATATGAGTCTTGCAAAGAATATCCTCGCTATGTTGTTGGTCACCGGGTCGCTATGGGGATGTTCCCTGTCTCAGGAGCGGGCGACGGGAAAAACCATGAGCCTGGCAGGGAGTCAGTGGCAGGTTCAGGAGATCGACGGCGACCCGGTGTCCCAGGACGGCGAGGTCACTATTGCTTTTTCTGAGGAAGGACGGGTTTCCGGGACTTCCTCATGCAACCGCTATCAGGGTGGCTGGTATGCCAGTGGTAACCAACTCGAACTCTCCCGCATGGCGGCAACCCGTATGGCGTGTCCTGCGCCCCTGATGCAACAGGAGAGCCGGTTTCTGAAACTGTTGGGGGATGTCCGGCGCTATCAGTTCGAGGCCGATGGCCGGTTAGTTCTTGAGACCGTCGATGGCGCCAGGATTACAGCGGTACGGCGAGCCAGCAAGCAGGAGTAATCCGCTGCGCTGGCTGTCTGAGACACGTCGAAGTTGCCTTCCCGGACACCAGGTTCCCGGGTCCACAACGATGGTTAAACGGGCCGGGAATCTCTACACTAACGATCTGTAGTGTGGAACAACAGAGGATGTGTTCATGTTTTTGCGACGAGTTTTGCCGTTGTCCGTCGTGGGGCTGGCGGGCCTGAATCTGGCAGCCTGTGCCTCTCACCCCCAGACCGAGGGTTTGTCCGATTTTGGCCAGTATCGCTGTGGCCAATTGGATGTCCGGATCACCAGCTCCGAGGGCAGCGATCTGGTGGGGCTGGAGTACCTGAATAAACGGGTGCTCCTGAAGCCGGCGGTTGCTGCCTCTGGTGCGTTCTACAAGGCGCCGGGAGACCCGGATACCAGTTTCTGGGGTAAGGGTGAGCGGGGCACGCTGACATTGCGTGGGCAGGTTTACCCTGAGTGCCTGGAGCCAGGGGCAATCGAAAGCCCGTTTCGTGCGATCGGTACCGAACCCTTCTGGTCGGTGCAGATTGAGCAGAACCAGATGACTCTGAGCCGTCCTTACGATCAGCAGTCCACCGAACAGATCGTGCTGAATGAAACTCTGGCCAACCGGCACGGGCGAACCTACGAGGCAAGGTTCGACGGTCAGGCACTGGAATTCCGTATCGCCCACCAGCTGTGCGAGGACGATATGGCCGGGGCCCAGTATCCGGCGCAGGTTCGGTTGACCCTGAACGGTGACACCTTCATGGGCTGCGGTGGTGACCGGGAACGTTTGTTCCGCGGTGCGGAATGGGTTGTCGAGGATCTTGCCGGCAGTGGTATCATCGACCGGTCACGGATCACGATCGAGTTTCTTGACGAGGGGCGGGTTGCGGGCCGGGCCTCCTGTAACCGCTATTCCGGCGGTTTCCGGCTGACCGGAGAAGGTCTGAGCTTCACGCCGCCGGCCACCACGCTGATGGCCTGCGCGCCGGCGTTGATGAATCAGGAACAGCGGTTTCTTGACCTGATGTCAGACGTGGTCGATGGCCGAATTGGCCGCCATGGCGAGCTGCTGTTGCGGACGGCGTCCGGTGACACGATTACCGCCTATAAGTCCGGCTCAGAGAGCCTGTAAGCCGACAGGATGGCGGCCAGCCTGCCATTGGCCGCCAGCCTGGCGAGGCCGCTGTCCAGCAGGTTCGCCAGTTCGGTGGCGTCAGGGTTTTCCGGTGGGAAGGCGATAAACAGCGGTGCCTCATGGGCCAACCCAGCACTTCTGGGGGCAGCAAAGGAGGTGTTTTGAGCCAGAAACCAGGACATCACGGCGCTGTCTTCAACAAACACGTCGGTGCGTTCGCGTTCCAGAAGCTGGAGGGCGCGGGCCAGCGGTGCCGGACCAGACAGAATCCAGATCCGCTCGGGATCATCCGTGTTTTCGCTGATATAGCGATCAAGTTCCGGAGAGTAGGAGTATCCGTTAATCACCAGTAAGGTCTTGCCCCTCAGGGAGTCAATACCGTTGAACACCCATTGGCTTTGCGGGTGCGTATACAGGGTGATACGGGCCTCGCCAAGCCCGGTTTCCGGGAAGATGAAATCCGGTGCGTCGCCCTTCAGGGCGCCAACCACTCCATCAATCAGTTGCTCCCGCGCCAATTGCAGCGAGCGCGCCCAGCCATAATTCTGGTAATCAAATTCGTAGCCTGCCTCTGAGAAGATTTCCCTGGCGATATCCACCATATAGCCCTGCTGAAGCGCTCCTGCCAGGCAGTTGTGGGGGCACCATGGGTCAGCTGCGAGTATCACTCTCCGAATAGCTGTGTTGGTGGTTACTTCCGATTCTGGCGGCGCACTGGACAGTTCGGGCTGGCTTGGCGTCTCAGTTGCGGGCAAATCTGGTGGGGGCTGGTCGGAACAGGCCGACAGAAGAAACAGCGCACAGAGCAGCAGGGTTCTGAACATGGAAGGTATAACCGCCATCAGTATGGGGGCAGATACTGCAATCATATCGCTTCCTGAATAGTTTGTATTGCATATTTTTGGCTGTGACGCTGTCAACCTATTGCAGCATTCCGGCGATAAACTCCGGGATTCAGCGACCAGAGATTGCACTATGACCGAACTACGGGCACTGACTCCCCACAGCGTCATTCCGGCTGAGCAGACCAGCCGGAATCGCCAGCAAAAACGACTGCTCAGAA
This sequence comes from Marinobacter sp. MBR-99, assembly GCF_040547575.1. Taxonomy (NCBI): domain Bacteria; kingdom Pseudomonadati; phylum Pseudomonadota; class Gammaproteobacteria; order Pseudomonadales; family Marinobacteraceae; genus Marinobacter; species Marinobacter sp. MBR-99. The sequence goes on from NZ_JBEPPY010000004.1 coordinate 128,111, forward strand.
CCTTTCTGCCGGAGCTGGTGCAACTGGAGCGGCAGTTGGCGGAAGCGCCGGATTTCGTCAGCACACAGGTGGCTGGTCGAGTAGCGGTTGGTCCCATGGGGTTGCCAATTTATCGGGTGGACCTTGGCACGCCCGCGACTGATGTGCCGGTGGTGCTGATTGTGGGGGGGGTGCATGGGCTGGAGCGTATTGGCAGCCAGGTGGTGATGGCCTGGCTGGATTCCCTGTTGGCCCGCCTGGGTTGGGACCAGCATCTCAACGCTCTGCTTGAGAAAGTCCACATTACCCTGTTACCGATCGTGAATCCCGGTGGTATGTATCTGAACCAGCGCAGCAATCCCAGTGGGGTGGATCTGATGCGCAATGCCCCCATTAACGCCCAGGACGGCAGCACCTTTTTACTGGGCGGGCAACAATGGTCGCCCCGGTTACCCTGGTATCGGGGCCGCCCAGAACAGGGTATGGAGGCGGAGAACCGGGCACTTGAAGCAGTGATTCAGGACCTGTTACCCAATCGTCCTTTCAGTCTGGCATTGGATTGTCACTCCGGGTTTGGCTGGCAGGACCAGATCTGGTTTCCCTATGCCTATCGCCGACGCCCGATGCGACGTATTGATTCGGTCATGGCACTCAAGCTGATATGGGAGCAGGCCTATCCCAATCACAATTACCGGTTTGAACCCCAGTCCGCCCACTACCTGACCCATGGTGACCTGTGGGATTACTTCTACAAACAGGTGAACCGGGAAAACAGCGGGGTGTTTCTGCCCCTGACCCTGGAAATGGGCTCCTGGCGCTGGATACGCAAACGCCCGAGGCAACTGTTCCGGCTGGATGGTTTTTTCAACCCGCTGGTACCGCACCGGCATCAGCGCGTACTGCGCAGCCATCTGACCTGGATGGATTTCCTGATCAGTGCGGCGGCCAGCCACCGGAGCTGGTTGCCTACCGGTGAACAGCAGTCCATGCTGAGGGAGGCGGCCATCATGCACTGGTACAGGGATACTCGATGATATGCACTGGATATTGCTCAGGGGCTTAACGCGAGAACACGGGCACTGGGGGGCTTTTGCCGAGCAATTGCGGGCAGCCATGCCTGATGACCGGGTGCACCTGGTCGACCTGCCAGGCACCGGTGTTCACTATCGGGATGAAAGCCCTGGAACCATTGCAGGCATTCGGCAGAGGGTACTGGAGCAGGTTGGCCACATTCCGCGCCCGTTTTCTATCGTGGCCTTGTCCATGGGCGGAATGGTGGCGCTGGACTGGGCGCAACACGCTGAGTGCGGTGAACTGCAGCATCTGGTTCTGATCAACTCCAGTTCAGGCTTCAGCCCGCCCTGGCGCCGGATGCGGCCAGGTACCTGGCCAAGAGTGCTTCGGTTGCTGGCCCGGCGCGAGCTGTTTCACCGGGAGCGGGATATCCTGAAGCTGACCTCCAACCGCGAGGTGCCATTGGCTCTTTGCAAATCCTGGTACAGCATTCAGCGACAGCGCCCGGTGTCATTCCGCAATGCGGTCCGGCAGTTGATGGCCGCCGCTCGTTACAAACCTGACGCCAAGGCGCCTATGGCGGATGCCTTGCTGTTGGCCAGCAAAGGCGACCGGATTGTGCACTGGCAGTGCAGTGCCGAGCTGGAACGGCGCTGGTGCTGGACCCTGAAGCTGCACCCGGACGCCGGCCACGACCTGCCGCTGGACGAGCCAGCCTGGGTTATCCGGCAGATTCGGGATTGGCTGCCGGGGTAATGGCAGTTGCTTGACGCAACCGTTTTTTCCGTTCACTCTCAAGGCCTTGATGCCAGATCAACGGAGCAAATAACAATATGAAAATCTTTGAGACCAAGTCTGCCCCCAACCCTCGTCGCGTACGCATATTCATGGCGGAGAAGGGCCTTCTGGATAAGGCTGAATTTGTGCAGGTGGATATCGAAAAGGGCGAGAACCTGACACCGGAATACGTGGCCCGCAATCCGATGAAGAAAGTGCCGGTCATGGAACTGGACGATGGCACCTGCATCGCGGAAACCATGGCTATCTGCCGCTACTTTGAAGAAGCCTACCCGGATACGCCGAAACTGCTGGGGGAAACCCCGGTCGAAAAAGCGCTGGTGGAGCAATGGCTGCGTTGGCTGGAATTCTATTTCTTCATGCCCACCGGTATGTGTTTCCAGCACACCACCGGATACTTCAAGGACCGGATGAACCCGATCAAGGAATGGGGCGAGGAATGCGGGAAGGGTGTGGAGAAGTTCATGCACTTCCTGGACAAGCATCTGGATGGCAAAGAGTACATCTGTTGTGACCGCTTCACCGCTGCCGACATCAATGCCTTCACCACCATCGCCTTTGCCCGGGTGGTGAATATCCGAATCAAACCGGAACAGGCCAACCTGCAGGCCTGGTATGACCGGGTTAAGGCCCGGCCTTCGGCGCAGGCCTGACCAACATTAAAGGTAGCCATGAGTCAGAAACTGGATTGCACCCTGAGTACCATTGACCAAGCCAACCTGGCCGATCCGAATCGGGAGTTGGTCGAGGGCGAGACGCTGCCCAGGGAATATGCCTACAGCCTGCATATGACCCGCTGGCTGTTCGCGCTGGAACCGGCGCCTTCCGAGCGTATGCAGATTGCCTGTCGGGCCCAGCATATAGAACGCTGGACCATGCCCCGTAGCGATTACGGGGAGGGCCGGCAAAATTACTACCAGTGGCGCCAGGCCTGTGGCCGGATGCATGGCCGGCGGGCGGCGGAGATTATGGCCCAGTGTGGTTACCCCCAGGATGAATGCGATCGGGTGGAGCTGATTCTGACTAAGCGCAAGCTGCGGGAGGATGAAGACACCCAGTTGCTGGAAGACGTGGCGTGCATGGTGTTTCTGGAGCGCTATTTTGCACAGTTCTTCGAGGAAAAGCCGGACTACGACAAAGAGAAGTGGCTGCGCATCGCGCGCCGCACCTGGGGCAAGATGACGCCACGTGGCCACGAGGCGGCTCTGAAGCTGGCCGGCAATCTGCCAGACCACCTTCAGTCATTGATGCAGGAGGCCCTGGCCGAATGACGCCAGCTGCCGGTGCGGGTCAGAACCTGACCGGCTGGCTGGTTTCCATCTGTTCACCCTTCTGATCCTGCCAGACCAGTTTCAGCTCGCCTTCTTCTTCCGGTGTCAGCTGGAACTGCAGGTAGGGGTTGGCGGAGGTGCCCGTGAAAAAGCGGGCGGTCAATACCGGCGCATCGTTCAGGGTAACCGTCAGCGATTCAACCAGCTGTTGTTCAATGTCGTCATCCGCCTGTCCATCTGGCCGCAGTCCGGTTTCCATCGGGTGATTGATCAGCGAGCGCACGGTAACCGGTTGGCCCTGGCGCGCACTGCCAGCCAGGGCCAGGCGCGGATTGGCCATGGCCATGGTGGACGCATCACCGCCCCCCACCAGGCAGCCGCTGACCGTCACTCTTACATCCCGGGTTGTCAGAAAGGCGCGATCCTGGTTGGTGACGGCCAGCGCCACCACCTGCTGGGTTTCGCTCAGTCGAATCCGGGTGGCGATGCTGGCGGGTGAAGCCAGCGCGCTCAGGGTAATATCGGCTACCTCAGGGCGGGGATTGCCGGGGGCAAACAGGCGGATCTTTTCAATGTGTTCGCCATTTTCGAGGCTGCCGGTAAACGACACGGATAACGCAACGCTGCTGCCGTCTTCCGCCACCAGGGGAAGCTCAAGGCTCAGGCCTTCCAGTTCAGGTACCCGATCGTCGAGTGCCTGGGTCACGGCTTCTACCCTTTGCCAACGCTGATCGGCGTTGGCGGTACCCATCACGAACATCAGGGCAAGAGCAGCGAGCAGGAAACGGGATATCATGACTACCTCGAATTGATCAGAACCATTGGCCGTGCGCTTAGCGGCTGGTAGCACTGCCGCCACTGAAACGAAGCGCCAGGCGTGAGCCTGCTACTATACCGGCAAGGGCCAGAAAACTGGAAATTGCCAGAGTAGAAAAACCACTGAGCCCCTGGCCCAGTGTGCAGCCTATCGACATGATGCCGCCCACGCCCATCAGGAAACCGCCAACGATGGCACGGCCATTGTGGCCCGGGCTGGTGAAGCTTTGCCAGGCAAACTCCCGGGTGAGCAGCGACGCCAGAAGACTGCCCATCACGATGCCTGCTACCACGGTAACCCCGAAGCGCAGTGAGGTGCCGGTGGAGAGCATCAGGTACTGAAGGCTATCGCCCACCGGTGCGACAAAGGTGAGAGACGCCAGCCGAACCGGGTCAAAGTCGTCGGCACCCAGCACCCCGGTGATCCACCAGCCGGCGGCAACCAGCAGCCCGATCAGCAGCCCGCCAAGCCAGTCCCGGGGCGAGGTCCGGAATGCTTGGGAAGACAGTGCCCAGGCAATCAATGCCAGAGACAGAACTCCGGACAGAACCAGGCGACCGGTAGTGGTGTCGAGCCCCATGGGCGTCGTAATCAGGGTCAGATCGGTGGCAGGGAGGGTAGGGCGGTAAAGATCTTCCATCCATAACCTGAATTCAGCCAGCACGCCGGACATGGTCATATAGGCAGTTATGCCAAGAACCAGCAGCACCAGTAACGAGCGCAGATTGCCAGTGCCCAGCAACACCAGCGAGCGGGCACCGCAGGCGTTGGCCAGGGCCATGCCGTAACCAAACAGCAAGCCGCCGGCAATCAGGGCGACCACCGGCAAACTGGTGGGATGGTAAGGTGTGCGGGTGAGGTTGATGCCAGCCTGCCAGGCCAGCCACTGGCTTCCGATCAGTGCCACCGCCATGGCCAGGGCAAAGGCCCTGAGCCGGCGGCTGTCGTTTTGTTGCCAACGATTAAGCAGGCCCCGCAACAGGCAGAAACGGCTCCACTGGGCGATCATGCCGTACACCACACCGAGTAGAGCGCCGGCCCAAAGCACGTCGCTCAGATGGTCTGCAAACGGGTTGCCCATAAATCCGGCCTAGCGGCGGGTGCCCCAGGTGTCCTGAGTAATGGCGCTGTACCAGCCCGACGCGTAATCCGCTTCCAGTTTGCGGAAGGTAGCATTAGCATCGCTGGGGCTGACACCGCCGGACGACTCGTGAATCAGGCCTTCCTGAATCCGGTACACCGCCGCGACGGAAATGCCGTATTCCGGGTTGATCAGGCTATAGCAGGTGTTGGCCCAGGACGGCTCCAGCGGCCGCTGACCTTCCAGGGCGGCAATAATGGCCGCGGCGGCCACCTTGCCCTGGGCGTTGGCGGCAAAGCCGGATTTTGGCATCGGGGCGGCAATGGTCGCATCACCCACAACGTAGATGTCTTTTACCTGAGTGGATTCGAAGGTAACCGGGTCCACCGGCACCCAGCCGGACTCATTGGTTACGCCCGCCCGGTCAGCAATAAAGCCGGCCTTCTGGGGCGGCACCACGTTCAGTACCGAGGCCTTGTGTATGGTGCCGAATTCCGTTTCCACTTCCCGCTTGCCGGCATCAACACGAGTCACCTTGCCGTCGCCAGACAATCCAACCCACTCAATACGGTCGCCGTGTACGTCTTTCCAGCCCTGCATGAACAGGCCCTGCTTGGAGAAGTTGTCCTTGGCATCCAGGATCAGCACTTTCGAGCGCGGCTTTTGCTGGCTCAGGTAGTGTGCCACCAGACTGGCCCGTTCATAGGGCCCGGGCGGGCACCGGAACGGGTTGGCTGGCGCCGTCAGTACGAACACTCCGCCATCATCCATGGCTTCGATCTGGCGGCGCAGCAGCCGGGTCTGGTCGCCTGCCTTCCAGGCATGGGGGGCCTGCTCTGCGGCGGCCTGGTCATAGCCTTCGATGGCGTTCCAGCGGATATCAATGCCCGGGGACAACAGCAGTTTCTCGTAGCGGATGCTGCTGCCATCGCCGAGGCTGACCGTGCGGGAAACCGGGTCAACGTCCTGGGCGGTGGTATGAACGACCCGGACACCCAGCTCACGAAGCTCGTTATAGTTGTGGCCAATGCTGTCCATGGTGCGCATGCCCGCCAGTACCAGATTCGAGAACGGGCAGGTGTAGAACACCTTGTTGGGTTCAATCAGGGTGACGTCCAGATCCGGTGCGTTTCGCTTCAGGTACTTGGCGGCGGTGGCGCCGCCAAAGCCGCCGCCGACCACCACAACCCGTGCCGACAGGTCCTTACTGCGTGGCCCGCCCAGGCTGCTACAGGCCCCCAGCAAAGGTAAGGCAGAGGCAGCACCCATCAGCTTGAGCAGATCACGACGGGACGAGCTCAGGCCCTGATTCTTGATGTTTGATTTGGTCATGGTCTCGATTCTTCTGTCGTGGTGGTTATCAGCGCTGCTGGGCGGAGCCGATGCGCGAGAAATACTGGGCGAGGGCTTTCAGCTCGTCATCGGAATAGCCCTTGGCAATGCGAGGCATGACGGTGGCCCGAGTGGAGTCGCTATGCTTGAACTCCATCAACTGATTTTCAAGCGCAGTGGCTGGCCGGTTCGCAATCGCCGGGATAACGCCGGCCTGTTTGCCATCGGTGCCATGGCAATTGGCGCAGGATGCGGCGAGAAGCGCAGTTTGCGCTGTATTGGCTTGGTCGTCAGCCAGTGCCGGCAAGGCCGGCAGCAGCAAGGCAAAGGTCAGAGCGAAACTTGTTTTCATGGAGTGGCCTGCCCGGATTAACTGGATGATAGAACAGCTAATTTACTGGGCCAGGCCGTGGATAGGCCAATAATATGGGGGAATATGATATTCTATTTTGTTATTAAAAGCGCAAGCTGTCCCTGGTCAGAGCGAATAAAGAGCCGTGCACGATGCTGGTTAGCCAAACAGCTCCTGTAGTTTCTCGCCCGGCTCGGGCGCGCGCATGAACGACTCGCCCACCAGGAACCCGTAGATGCCCCGGCTGGTCATGGCTTCCACGTCTGAACGGGTCATGATGCCGCTCTCGGTAATGGTCAGCCGGTCGGCACTGATACGCTGGTGCAGATTGAAGGTGGTGTCCAGCGACACCTCGAAGTTGTGCAGGTTACGGTTATTGATGCCTACCAGTGGGGTACTCAGAGTCAGAGCGTCATCCAGCTCCTCGCCGTCATGCACTTCCACCAGCACATCCAGCCCGATCTCATGGGCAATACCTTCGAGCTCCTGCATCTGGTCTTTGGTCAGGCAGGCGGCAATCAGCAGAATGCAGTCGGCGCCTATGGCCCGGCTTTCGTAAACCTGGTAGGGCGCCACCATGAAGTCCTTGCGGATCACCGGCAGGCTGCAGGCCGCGCGAGCGGCTTTCAGGTAGTCCTCATGGCCCTGGAAGAAGTCTTTGTCGGTGAGCACTGACAAGCAGGCAGCGCCGCCTTGTTCATAGCTCTCGGCAATGCGTTCCGGTTCGAACGGATCGCGCAGGATGCCCTTGCTGGGGGAGGCCTTTTTGATTTCGGCGATGACCGCCGGACGCTGCGCGTCGATGCGGGTGCGCAGGGCGTTGGCAAACCCGCGTACTGGAGCTTGGTCGCCCGCCATGGCTTTCAGGTCCGCAATCGAAACCTTGGGCTTACGCTCATCAATTTCTTCCCATTTCCGGTCAACGATTTTCCGCAGGATGGTAGGAGTCTTATCCAAATGTCTGTCAGTCATAGCAGGCCTGTCTAAAGTATGCGAGACCGGCTGCGGGAAGGCTTTCCAAAACTCGCTGTAGCCAGGGATGGCTACAGCGAAGCCCTACAGGGATGTACTTGTGGGCGTGTTTTGGAAAGCCTTCCCGCAGCCGGTCGCCCAGCAGCAAAGTTAAAGGCGCGTCATCAAAAGCACTGTGAAAAATCAGCCAGCTCCGACATCTTGCCGGCAGCCAGGCCAGAACCCATGGCATCGAGTGCCATATCGACCCCTTCTTTGGCGGTTCTGGCCAGGCCGGCGACATAAATGGCTGCGCCGGCGTTCAGGGCGATCATGTCGCGGGCTTTTTCGGTGGTTTCGTCATGGTTGCGGCCGAAAGCGGCGCGAATGAGTTTCAGAGATTCGTCGGCACCATCCACCGACAGACCCACCAGCGACTGGCTCTTGATGCCAAGGTCTTCCGGCGTCAGATCGTACTCGGTGATCTCGCCGTTTTTCAGCTCCGCTACATGGGTGGACGACGCCAGGCTGATTTCATCCAGGCCGTCTTTGGAATGCACCACCATGATGTGTTCGGCGCCCAGCCGCTGGAGCACTTCCGCCATCGGCCGGCACAGTTCCCGGGAGAACACGCCAATCAGCTGACGGGTCACCCCGGCCGGGTTGGTCATGGGGCCCAGGATGTTAAAGATAGTCCGGCAGCCCAGTTCCCGGCGTGGGCCAATGGCGTGTTTCATGGCGCCGTGGTGGGCCGGGGCAAACATGAAGCCGACACCGATCTGCTCGACGCAGCGGGCCACTTCTTCCGGTTTCATGTTCAGGTTAATGCCGGCCTTCTCGATCAGGTCGGCACTGCCGCTCTTGGACGACACACCCCGGTTGCCGTGCTTAGCGACATAACCGCCGGCAGCCGCCACTACAAACGAGGCGGCGGAGGATACGTTGAACAGGTTGGCGCCGTCGCCACCGGTGCCGACGATATCCACCAAAGGCTCGGCGTTAACCGTCACACCGGTGGCCAGTTCGCGCATCACTTCGGTGGCGCCGGTGATTTCATCGATGGTTTCGCTTTTCAGGCGCAGGCCCATCAGGAAGGCGCCGATCTGGGCGTCGGTGGCCTCGCCGTTCATCACGATGCGCATCACATCCTTCATTTCCTCCCGGGACAGGTCCAGGTTGGAGGCAATGCGGTTCAGGGCTTGTTTCATGTCCATGGGGTCGGCCTCTTGTTATGTTCTCAGGAAGTTGCGCAGCAGTTCGTGACCCTGCTCGGTCATGATCGACTCAGGGTGGAACTGCACACCTTCGATGGGCAGGGTCTTGTGGCGCACGCCCATGATTTCCTCGATGGAACCGTCTTCGTTGCGGGTCCAGGCGGTGACTTCCAGGCAATCGGGCAGGGTGTTCTTATCGATCACCAGGCTGTGGTAACGGGTGGCCTGCAAGGGATTGTTCAGGCCCCGGAACACGCCTATATCATTGTGGTACACCGCCGATACTTTGCCATGCATCACCCGCCCGGCGCGGATGATGTCGCCGCCGTACACCTGGCCGATGGACTGGTGGCCCAGGCAGATGCCCAGGATCGGCAGTTTGCCGGCGAAGTGGCGAATGGCGTCCATGGAGATGCCCGCCTCGTTCGGTGTACAGGGGCCCGGGGAAATCACCAGCCGCTCCGGGTTCAGGGCTTCAATCTGCTCAATGGTAATTTCGTCGTTCCGGTATACCTGCACGTCGGCACCCAGCTCCGCCAGGTACTGCACCACGTTGTAGGTGAAGGAATCGTAGTTATCGATCATCAGCAACATAATCTGTTCCTCCGCCTCAATGGTCGTAGTCGTTGTAGGTCATCGCCACGGCACGGAAAATCGCGCGGCCCTTGTTCATGGTTTCTTTCCATTCGAGGCGGGGAATGGAGTCTGCCACCACGCCGGCGCCGGCCTGGATGTGCAGGGTGTTGTCCTTGATCACCGCAGTGCGGATAGCGATGGCGGTGTCCATGTTGCCGTTGAACGACAGGTAGCCCACGGCGCCGCCGTACACGCCACGCTTCACCGGTTCCAGTTCGTCGATGATTTCCATGGCGCGGATTTTCGGGGCGCCGCTCAGGGTGCCCGCGGGCAGGGTGGCGCGCAGTACGTCCAGGCAGCTGGTGCCCTGTTTCAGGCGCCCGGTGACGTTGGAGACAATGTGCATCACGTGGGAATAGCGCTCCACGATCATCTTGTCGGTCAGTTTCACGGTGCCGGTTTCTGATACCCGGCCGGCGTCGTTACGGCCCAGGTCGATCAGCATCAGGTGTTCGGCGATCTCTTTCGGGTCCGCCAATAGTTCTTTTTCCAGAGCCTTGTCTTCGGCATCGGTGGCGCCGCGTTTGCGGGTGCCGGCGATGGGCCGCACGGTGACTTCTTCGTCTTCCACCCGGGCCAGGATTTCCGGAGAGGAGCCAACAATGTGGAAGTCTTCCAGATCCAGGAAATACATGTAGGGAGACGGGTTCAACACCCGCAGTGAGCGGTACAGGTTCAGCGGTGGTGCCTCGAACGGGATCGACATGCGCTGAGAGATGACGGTCTGCATCACGTCGCCGTCCAGGACGTAGCCCTTGATCTTGTCTACTGCCGATTCGAATTTGTCCTGGCTGAAGCCGGAGATAAAGTCGCTTTCGTCCACCACCTTGCCGCGCAGATGTTCCGGGGTGCGGGGTGCGTTGGCGGTCTGGCGGTGCAGCTGGCTTTCCAGTTCGTCGATGCGGGCCTGTGCTGTCTGGTAGGCACCGTCAATTGACGGGTCGGCGTGCACAATCAGGTGCAGCTTGCCGCGCAGGTTGTCGAACACCACGACTTCATCGGACACCATCAGCAGGATATCCGGGGTGCCGATCTTGTCGGGCGGGCAGCTGTGGCGCAGGCGTTTCTCGATGTAGCGCACGGTGTCATAACCGAAGTAACCCACCAGGCCGCCATTGAAACGGGGCAGTTCCGGCAGGTCCGGGGCGTTGAACCGTTGCTGGTAGTCGTCCACGAAAACCAGGGGGTCGGCCACTTCGGCCTGTTCAACCACCTCGCCGTGGCGGCTGACCTCAATGCGATGGTCGAAGACTTTCAGCACCTCCCGGCAAGGCAGTCCAATAATGGAATAGCGGCCCCATTTCTCTCCACCCTGTACCGATTCAAACAGGTAGGAGTAAGGCCCGCTGGCCAGTTTCAGATAGGTGCTGAGGGGCGTGTCCAGGTCCGCCAGTACTTCGCGGTACACGGGGATACGGTTGTAGCCGGCTTCAGCGAGCTCGTGAAATTGCTCGAGTGTCATGGTTCGGTTTCCTGAAATCTGATCTGCGTTTTGTCAGAACGGTGTTACACCGCTGTGACCGGTGGTGCGGGCAAGCAGGCATGCGCCATCCGCCCCGTGGCTTGCTCAGCCGGTGCGCCATCGCCACCATCGTGTTGCGCGGGTTGTCAGGATGCCTCGCGCTGCAGTCAGATTCAGTCCCTGCACGGCAGGAATCTCCCGAATGGATGTGTTCAAAGTAAAACGTCCTTGCGAGATTACAAAAGCTCGGCCAGCGAATCAACAACAGCATCCGCGCCGAGGCTGTCGACTGGCCCGCCAAAGTTGTAGCCATACCGCACGGCTACGCATGGGATGCCCGCGGCCAGGGCGGCTTTTACGTCGGCTTTGGAGTCACCAACCATCACCGTGGTGCCCCGTGTGCCGCCCAGTTGTTCCATGGCGTGCACCAGGGGCGCTGGGTCCGGCTTCTTCACTGGCAGGGTGTCGCCGCCGACCGACAGCTCAAACCACCGGTCCAGGCCGGTTTTCTCCAGCAATGGCTGAACAAATTGGTCCGGCTTGTTGGTCACCACGGCCATCCGGCAACCCAGGCCTTTCAGGTGCTCAAGGCATTCGTTGACGCCGTCAAACACCACCGCATGACGGCCGTTCAGTTGTCCGTAGGCGTGGTAGAAGATCGCCAGTGCATCTTTGAAAAGAGCATCGTCTCTGGGCGTAGCGGGTTCCCAGTCGGTTTGCCCGGCCAGGGCACGACGTACCAGTATAGGGGCACCATTGCCCACCCAGTTGCGCACCTTCTCAAGCCCGGCCGGGCTCCTGCCGAGGTGTTCCAGCATCTGGTCTACCGCAGCGGCCAGGTCGGGGGCGCTGTCCACCAGGGTGCCGTCCAGATCAAACAGGGCCACGCCCGGCCAGCGGGCGTTGAACAGACCTTTCAGGCTCATCCGCCAATCACCTTGCGGGCCTGCTCCAGTTCCTCGCGCATGGCGTCGATGGTGGCCTTGTAATCCGGGGTGTTGAATATGGCAGAGCCGGCCACGAAGGTGTCGGCGCCGGCTTCGGCGATTTCCCGGATATTGTCGGTTTTCACGCCGCCGTCGATTTCCAGCCGGATGTTGTAGTTGCTGGCATCAATCTTCTTGCGGGCTTCCTTGAGCTTGTCGAGGGTGCCGGGGATGAACTTCTGGCCACCGAAGCCCGGGTTTACCGACATCAGCAGCACCATGTCGAGCTTGTCCATCACGTAATCCATGTGGCTCAGGGGCGTGGCGGGGTTGAACACCAGCCCGGCCTTGCAGCCGCCGTCGCGGATCAGTTGCAGCGAGCGGTCTACGTGGTTGCTGGCTTCCGGGTGGAAAGTAATGTAGCTGGCACCGGCGTCAATGAACATGCGGATCAGGTCATCCACCGGGGAGACCATCAGGTGCACGTCGATGGGTGCAGTCACACCGTGCTTGCGCAGGGCCTCGCACACCATGGGGCCGATGGTCAGGTTGGGGACATAGTGATTGTCCATCACATCAAAGTGAACCACGTCAGCGCCAGCGGCCAGTACGTTGTCGACTTCCTCGCCCAGGCGGGCGAAATCAGCGGAGAGAATGGATGGGGCAATCAGGTAAGGGTTCATCAAAGGCTCTCTTGATCAGGTGAGTTATCGGCGGCACAGGAACCCTGCTAGTCTATCAGTTTGCCAGGCATTTTCGCAGCGTGAGGTAATCGGTTTTGATCACAGGTCGAGCAGGTGTTGGGGTTCTCTGGTTACTGTTGACGGCGCTGGCGTTGACGGTCTCGGCCCAGGAGAGCGAGCCGGAACCGGGTCAGGTTACACCACAAGCCGCGGAGCGCAGGGCGACGGCGGTGACTGGCCTGGGTGAGTGGTCGTTGGCGCGGATGTTTCCTGAGCGGGCGGTGTGGCTGGACCTGGATGACAACAGCCGGGCACTGGCGCTGTTCCAACCAGAACTGATAACACCGGCACGGGGTGCACTGATTGTGCTGGCGGATGAAGGGCAAACCGCGGCTGAAGGTCTGGCAGGTGGGCTGCTTGATACTTTGGCGGAGCGCGGTGTGGCAGTGATGACACTGGGGCTTCGGACGCCTCCGGAGAGTGTGGTCCGGCGTCGACAACTGTTGTTGGTTCCGGCGCCGAGCGAGTCGATGCCGCCTGGGGAAGAGCCGCAGTCATCGTCAGTGATGATTGATGTGGCGGAGGAGGATGCTCCGGAGGAGGTGATGTCAGACTACCGAAACTCGGTTCGGGAGTTGCTGGATGCCGCCGCCCGTGACCTGGAACGGCGCGGTTATCAGCAGCCAGCGGTGGCGGGCATTGGCTGGTCGGCTGATTATGTGACGGCCTGGGCATTGGGCCAGGGCGCGCTGTCCGGAGTGATCTGGCTGGCACCGCGTTTCTCTGCTGAACGGCAGTCAGATTTGCCCGGGGTGTTGTCGGCAGACAGGCCTTGGCGGGTGCTGGATTTGCATGCCATGGATGATACCAGCCGGCATCCGGCGGTCGCACGCGGCGCTGCCTTGGGGCGGGAGCAGGTCAGCGGTTATCGGCGCCAACCCGTGGCGTTGTCAAACCCACCGGAACGGGCTGATGCGGAACGGGTGGCAAGCCGGATTCAGGCCTGGTTGAATCGATGACCGGGGCAGCACCGGCGCAGAGTCCGGGTTAAAGCGGCCGGTGACGCTGCTTGATCAGTTCCCAGGCCTGCTGGTAGCGAAGCAGCCGATCCTTGGCCATGGCCAGTTCTGATGGTGTCAGTTTCTGCTGGGCCAGTTTGTCTGGATGACATTCGGACACCTTTTTTCTGTAGGTCCTTTTGATGGATTCCAGGTCGTCCCGTCGGGTTACGCCGAGGATCTGGCAGGCCTGTTCATAGGTATCCGGTTTGGCAGCAGGGCCGGCGTTACGAATCCAGACTTTGCTGGCGTAGCTTTCAAAGATGTCGTCGCTGACCACCACCGGCAGACCGATGTGGTCGATGGCGTCTTCGCAGCGATAGCGCCGGGCTTTGCCGGGCTGGCCCAGTACCTGGGCACCGTGGCACAGGCAGATGGCAGTCTTCAAGGCTGGTCCGGGCGATACCGCTGCCAGCAAACGGAACAGCAGGCCCTGCCTCAGGGGGAGCTGGCTGGCGGCCTTGCCCCGCTGAAACTGATCAATGGCTTTCTTGCGCTGGCGGTTGGAGAGGCCCAGGGCCTTCATCAGGGCCTCGGCGTAACGGATATCCGCTTCCATCACCCGGCCGTCGGCCTTGGCAATATAGCCGAGGAAAAAGAACAGGGGTTTGCGGCACCAGCCTGGCAGCCGTGCCCTCTCCATCAGAGTGCTGGCCTGGTGTCCGCAACTGGACAGTTCCCTCAGCAGGTCGGAGAACACCGGTTCCAGTCTTCCGGGTGATGGTGGCGTGCTGGATTTGTTCATGCCGGTTGTCCGCCGCCGGTGAGTTGCCGGTCCAGTTCCGCCAGTCGTGTGGGGGTGCCGACATCCACCCAGCCGCCCTTATGGTAGATGCCGCGTACCTGATGACTGGTCATGGCCCGGCGGAGCACCGGGCCCAGTTTGCCGGCAGTGTCATCCAGGCCATTAAACAGCTTCCGGTGCAGCAGGCTGATGCCGGTAAAGGTGAGTTTGCTGCCGCCATTGGTGGTCAGGGCGCCATCGGCTTCCAGGCGAAAATCCCCCTCCGGGTGGTGCTTCGGGTTATCCGTCATCACCAGAACGGCCAGGCAGTCATCCTGCTCTGGCCTCTGCAGGTCCGATAACGAGAAATCGGTCCAGATGTCGCCATTGATCACCAGAAACCAGTCGTCTCCCTGGTCGGTAAGCAGTGGCAACGCCCGGACGATGCCGCCGGCGGTTTCCAGCGGCTCGCCTTCGGCGGAGTAGCGAATGCTCAGGTCAAACTGTTTGCCATTGCCCAGCTGCTGCTCTATCTGTTCACCCAGCCAGGCGTGGTTGATGACGGCGTCGCGGAAGCCTGCGTCACGCAGGTGTTCCAGGTGATGAACGATCAGCGGTTTGCCGCCGGCCTTCAGCAGGGGCTTCGGGGTAGTCAGGGTGAGCGGGCGCATGCGTTCGCCCTTGCCGGCGGCCAGGATCATGGCTTTCACTGCTGGCCGTTCTCCTGCCCGGGAACGGGGCCAATATGCTGTTCAATGGCGGGCAGTACGCGGTCGCACAGCCATTCATGAAAGTGCCGGAGTGCCGGTTGCCGGGCGCTGGCGTCTCGCAGGTAAGAAACGGTGCGGGGGATGTCATCCAGGTACCCGGTCTTGCCGTCGCGTATTGCCAGGCGAGCGAAGATACCGGCGGCTTTCAGGTGCCTTTGCATGCCCATCAGCTCAAACCATTGCCGGAAAGTGTCCGGGTCGGCCCGATGCAGGCCGGCCGCTAGGCTGGCACTGCGGAAATATTCCAGCCAGTCGACCAGTTGCTGTTCTGGCCAGCGGCGGTAGCAGTCTTTCAGCAGGGAAACGACGTCGTAGGTGACCGGCCCGCGTACTGCATCCTGGAAGTCAATCACCCCCGGGCGCAGGCTGCCGGCCAGGATCAGCAGGTTCCGGGAATGGTAGTCCCGGTGAACAGTCACCTCCGGTTGTGCCAGGGCGCTTTCCTTCAGGAGCGCAAAGGTGGTCTCCAGCAGTGCCCGTTCCTGGTTGCTCAGTGTCAGTTGCAGGTGTTGCTCCAGCAGCCAGTCGGGGAACAGCGCCATCTCCCTGTCCAGCAGGGCTTCATCGTAAGGCGGCAGCGGGTAATCGCCCGGGGAGGACGCCTGGCCGATCATGACCAACTCGTCCAGGGCCTGCCGGTAAAGGGCGTCGGCGTTGCCCTGTGTCAGGGCTGACAACATCAGCCGATCGCCAAAGTCTTCCAGCAGCAGGAAACCCAGGGCCAGGTCTTCAGCGGCAATGGTCGGGACCATAATGCCTTGCTGGCGCCAGTGCCGGGCAACAGCCACAAACGGCCGGCAGTCTTCATGCTCCGGCGGGGCATCCATGACGATAAACGGCACTGGAGCTTTGTCAGTGGTGTTCTGCCACACCCGGAAGTACCGGCGGAAGCTGGCGTCACCGGAAACCGGCTCGGGGCTGGCGGTTTCAAAGCCGGGTATGTGCCTGACCCATTCGGTCAGCCGTTGCAGGCGGGTATCCATGATGATGCAGCGCTTCCTGAGTTCAGTGTCTGAGTGCAAACGTTAGCAGAGCAGTATAAAGAGCGTAAAACGGATTTGCAGCGGTGTTTCCGTTAACAAGCCCGTGGGGCGCGTGTAAACTAGGCAGCTGTTTTCTTCGCGCCCCCATTCACCCGGAACAGGAACTTCGCTACCGTGCCCAGCCGTTACCGTTACCTGTCGTGGCCCCAGCACCGGTTCGCCAGGCTCCTGTTGGCAATGGCGCTTGTGCCTGTGTCCGGAGTGGCCAGCGCCCAGGGGCAGGCTCCCAGCGCGGCGGAAATCGACTGGCGCCCCCGCAGTGAGCTGCCGCCCGAGGAGAGGGATCGGTTACCGGTATTTTGCGAAGGAGGATACCTGCCGTCGTCGGCGGCTGGCGGCCAGATGCCCTTGCTGTCCGGAGCGGAGGCCGGCGGGGCACCGCTGGAGGCCAGCGCCCTGAACGCTCGCTATGAGCTGGATTCTGAGCTGTTCCTTCAGGGCGATGTGCGCCTGCGTCAGGGGGAGTTCCAGGCCACGGGCTCCGAAGCACGGTATAACCAGCAAACGGGGAAGCTTGACCTTGTCGGCCCGTTGGTAAGCCGTGGCGAAGGGTTTTTGCTGACCGGTGACAGCGCCCGCTACTCCGTGGAATCCGGGCAGTTGGATATCAACACCGCCACCTTCCTGCTGCACGACTCCGAGATGCGGGGGCGGGCATCGTCGCTGTCCCGGGTTGGGGAGCACCAGGTACTGATTACCGATGGCATGTTGACCACTTGTGGGCCCCATCAGAACGACTGGTCTATCGTCGCGTCCGATATTGCTCTGGATCAGGACGAAGGCTTTGGCACCGCCCGCCACGTTCGCCTGGAAGTGCTGGACACCCCGGTGTTCTACTGGCCATACATCACTTTTCCCATTGATGACCGCCGCAAAACCGGTTTCCTGTACCCCCAGTTCGGTTCCTCCAGTGCCGGCAGCGGTGGTTATCTGGCCCTGCCGTATTATCTGAACCTGGCACCCCATTACGATGCTACCCTGACACCTCAGTACATTCATGGCCGCGGTCTGTTTAACGAGGCAGAAGGGCGTTACCTGAGCCGTTTTGGCGAATCGGTTCTGCAGCTTGGGTATATTGATAATGATTCCGCCTTCAAAGCCGATAATCCAGGCGAGGGAGGCGACCGCTGGGCCCTGGATTTCACAACCCGGGCACGTTTTGGCAGCGGCTGGACCGGTTACGGAGACTATTCGGTGGTCTCCGACCAGGACTACCTCAGCGACCTTAACCGCTCTCTGGAAATTGATCAGGCAACGCACCTGCAACGCCGGGGTGGTGTGCGTTATTCCGGCAGCAACCATTATTTTGATGCTTACCTGAACGGTTACCAGACCATTCGGGATCGCATTGCCGATGTCGACAAGCCATACGCCCAGTTGCCGGAGATTGTTTACGCCGGAACCGGCGACTTCGGGCATGTGGAGGCTAATCTCGAAAGCCAGTACACCTGGTTCTATCGCGACAACGAGAACCTGACCGGCCTGGATCGGGCCAATGGCCAGCGGATTCGTGCTATTCCGGAGCTGGCTCTGCCGGCCCGCGCTCTCTGGGGCTTTACCCGGCCGTCGGTCAGCCTGGATTACACCCGCTATGATCTGGAAGATTATACTCAGGGCAATGGCAGCTTTGATCGAACGGTACCGGTGTTCGAATGGGATAACGGGCTGTATTTCGATCGCCGCTCCAGCCTGTTCGACGTTCCGTACAACCAGACCCTGGAGCCCCGGCTGTATTACGCCTGGGCTGATGCCGACGCAGATCAGAACCACATCCCCGACTTTGATACCGGTCTCAGAAGCTTCCGTTTCGACCAGTTGTTCGAGCGGGACCGCTTCACTGGCGGTGATCGGGTGGGCGACGCCAACCAGTTGACCGTAGCCCTGACCAGCCGGTTCAATGACTTGCTGACCGGGGCCGAGCGTGCCAGGGTCAGCGTTGGGCAGGTACGCTATTTTGATGACCGGGAAGTGAATCTGTTCGGTCAGGGCGCGTCCGACAGAAGCCGCTCACCGCTGGCAGGCGAGCTGGTTTTGAATCCGCTGGAAAATCTTGAAATTCGCAGTGCCGGCCTGTGGGACCCCGACACCCAGAAAACCGAAGAAGGCCGAAGCCAACTGACGTTTCATTCCCGGGACTACCGCTACCTGGCCACCCTGGGTCACACCTACAGCCGACCGGACGAGCTGGAACAGAGTGACGTCGGTGTTGTTTTTCCGGTGACCAACCGTGTCAGCGGGATCGGCCGGTGGGTGTATGATTCCGGCCTGGACCGCACCGTGGGTACCCTGGCGGGCATTGAATATAACAACTGCTGCTGGAGCGTTCAGGTGGTTCACCAGAACTACCTGACAGACGATGAACAGCTGGACAACCGTGTGTTGTTCCGTATTGAACTGAAAGGTCTCGGGGGTAGTGGTGGCGCCTCCGACAATATTGCCGATGCCATCTACGGCTATGACGAGCGCGAGCGCCGCCGTTTTGGAACTCCGCGCCGTTAAAACGAACCAATGTCATCAGTCAGTCTGTTTCGAATGCCTGGCTGGGAATGTACACATCAAGAGGTGATTATGAAGGCGACGTTGCGCCACGGACTGACACTGCTGCTGACCCTGGCCATGCTGGCTGTGTCGGTTTCTGCCCACGCCGAGCGAAAAGTGCTGGACCGGGTGGTTGCCATTGTAGATGACGATGTCATCCTCCAGACCGAACTGGATGCTCGAGTGAACACCATTATCGGTCGCCTCAGTGCCCAGGGGACTGGCTTGCCACCTCGGCAACTGCTGGAAGAGCGGGTATTGGAACAGCTGATTTCTGAATCACTTCAGTTGCAGATGGCGAATCAGATGGGGATGCGCATCAGCGATAACGAGTTGAACGAAACTCTTGCCAACATTGCACGCAGTAACGGCTTGACCCTCGAGCAGTTTGAAGAGCAACTGGCGGAAGAGGGGGTCACCTACCAGCAGGCCCGGGAACAGATCCGCAACGAAATGTTGTCTGGCCGGGTACAGCAGCGCCGGGTTGGCAGCCGGGTACGTATCACCGATCGGGAAGTTGAGAATTATCTCCAGGCTCAGGCTGGCCGGGGGCCAGACGCTGAGGAGTATCGCCTTGCGTATATCTTTATCCAGGTAGATGATCCTGGCAACGAGGCGTCTGTTGAGCAGGCCCGCGCCAAAGCGGAGAATCTGCGCCAACAGATCATTGACGGTCGCGACTTCCGTGAGGTGGCAGTTGCCGAATCGGATGCCGGCAATGCCCTTGAAGGCGGCGATATGGGCTGGCGTACAGAGAGTCAGTTGCCCTCTCTGGTTGCGCCGGTGGTGCCGAATATGGAAGTGGGTATGCCCTCAGCGGTGCTGGAGAACAACAGCGGCTTCCACCTGGTGACGGTCATGGACAAGCGCGGTGGCACGCAGCAGACGGTGATCCAGCAGCACCGGGTGCGTCATATCCTGATTCGTCCCTCGCAAGCGGTGACAGAAATCCAGGCTGAAAACCGCATTCGCGATATCTACCAGCAATTGCAGGACGGCGAGAGCTTTGCCGCGCTGGCCCGGGAATTGTCTGATGATCCGGTCTCCGGCTCTGATGGCGGCAACCTGGGGTGGGTCAGCCCCGGCCAGATGGTTCCAGCTTTCGAGCAGGCCATGATGGACGCCGAGGTGGGTGAAATTTATGGGCCGGTTCGCTCCCAGTTTGGCTGGCACATTCTGCAGGTGCAAGAGCGTCGGCAGCAGGATGTGACTGCTGAAAACCGGGAGTCTCAGGCCCGGCAGGCCATCTACCAGCGCAAGTTTGAAACCGAGCTGCAGAATTGGCTCCGGGAAATCCGCGATGAAGCCTTTGTCGAGTTCAAGGGAGAATACGCAGACCTGAACCCGACCAGTGAGGAAAACGACGCGTCATGACGACACCGGTGATTCTGGCTCTGACCGCCGGCGAGCCAGCGGGAATCGGGCCGGAACTGTGCCTGCAACTGGCTCTTGAGCCGCGCCAGGCAGGCATCGTAGTGGTGGCCAGCAAAGCACTGTTGGCAGACCGTGCCCGGCAGCTTGGCCTGGCGGTGCAGTTGCACGACTGGCACCCAGGTAAGGCGCCGGACACCCGGGCCGGCCACGTGTCGGTCTTCCATGTGGAAGGTTGCGCCTTGACCGTGGCGGGTCAGTTACATACGGGCAACAGCCAGTATGTGCTCGATACTTTGACCACCGCCGCCAGGGGCTGCCTGGATGGCAATTTCGACGGTATGGTGACCGCGCCCGTGCATAAGGGCGTGATCAATGAAGCCGGAATCGCGTTCAGCGGCCACACCGAGTTTCTGCAGGAACTTTGCGGTGTTGAACGGGTGGTGATGATGCTGGCTACTGAGGAATTGCGGGTGGCGCTGGTAACCACCCACTTACCCCTGAAGGACGTATCTGCGGCTATTACCCCCGAACGTCTGAGCCAGGTAACGCGCATTCTCAACGCCGATCTGAAAACCTTTTTTGGCATCGAGCAGCCGCGCATTCTGGTGGCGGGCCTGAACCCCCACGCCGGTGAAGGCGGCCATCTGGGCCGGGAAGAAATCGAGGTGATCGAGCCGACCCTGGACAAACTTCGCGCCGAAGGTATTGAACTGACCGGCCCACTGCCCGCCGATACCCTGTTCACCCCCCATTGGCTGGATAACGCTGACGCCGTGCTGGCCATGTACCACGACCAGGGGCTGCCGGTACTGAAGTTCCAGGGCTTTGGCCGGGCCGTTAACATCACCCTGGGGCTGCCCATTGTGCGTACGTCCGTAGACCACGGCACGGCCCTGGACCTGGCAGGCACCGGCAAGGCCGACGCCGGCAGCCTGCACACCGCCATTCGCGTAGGCGAACACATGGCCCGTTGCCGCCGGGCGGCTATTGCCGGAGAGTCATCATGAGTAATCATCCGGGCCACAAGGCCCGTAAACGCTTCGGGCAGAACTTCCTGCATGATCCGGGCGTGATCGAGAAGATTGTCCGGTCTATCAATCCGAAACCGGAAGACGCCATCGTAGAGATTGGCCCTGGTCTCGGTGCCATTACCGAAGAGATTCTCGCGGTCAACCCGCGTCTGCAGGTGGTGGAACTGGATCGTGACCTGATTCCGGTGCTGCGAACCAAGTTCTTCAATTATCCGGAGTTCCGGATTCACGAAGCCGATGCCCTGAGTTTCGATTTCAGCCAGCTGGTGGTCGATGGTCGCCCACTGCGAATCGTCGGCAACCTGCCCTATAACATTTCAACGCCACTGATTTTCCATCTCCTGGCGCAGTCCGGGGTGGTCCAGGACATGCACTTCATGCTGCAGAAAGAAGTGGTGCAGCGGCTGGCGGCCACGCCAGGCGACAACAATTATGGCCGCCTGGGGATCATGGCCCAGTACTTCTGCAAGGTGCAGCCGCTGTTTGAAGTGGGCCCGGGCGCTTTCCGGCCGGCTCCGAAAGTGGATTCTGCCATCGTCCGCCTGGTGCCCCACAAGGAATTGCCGCACCCGGCCAAGAACCTGAAGACCCTTCAGGCCGTGGTGCGCACCGCCTTCAACGCGCGCCGGAAAACCCTGCGCAAGGCGCTGGCGGCCCTGGTGACGGTGGAGCAGTTGCAGTCTGTGGGTATCAACGACGGCCTGCGGCCTGAGAACCTGAGCCTGGCCGATTACGTCAAGATTGCCGATTTGCTGGCGGACTCCGGCCCGCTTAATGTCGAGGTGGATGAGGTAAGTAATGACTGACTACGCCATTGGCGATATTCAGGGCTGTTATGACCGGTTGCGGGATGTTCTGGCGAAAGTGGATTTTTCGCCCTCCCGTGACCGGCTCTGGGTGGCAGGAGACCTGATTAACCGCGGGCCGGCCTCACTGGAAACCCTGCGCTACATTGAAAGCCTGGGCGACGCTGCCGTGGTGGTGTTGGGTAACCATGATTTGCACTTGCTGGCGGTTGCCCTGGGTGGCCACAGCCCGAAGCGCAAAGACACGCTGAACGATATCCTCGATGCACCGGACCATGACCGCTTGATCCACTGGCTGCGTCAACAGTATCTGTGTGTGCACGACGCAAACCGTAACCTGGTTATGGCCCATGCCGGGCTGCCTCACATCTGGTCCGTGCAACAAGCGGTCGCCTGTGCCCGGGAAGTAGAAGCTGTGATCCGGGGCGAACAGGCGCAGGACTATTTCAGCCAAATGTATGGCAATCAGCCGGAACGGTGGTGTGATACCCTCACTGGTATGGACCGTTGGCGGGTGATCACCAATTACTTCACCCGTATGCGCTTTGTTTCCGAAGACGGCAGCCTGGAATTGGCCACCAAGGAGTCGGCCGATAATGCACCGGCGGGCTTCGCGCCCTGGTTTACCTACCCCCGGCAAGACGATGTAAAGGTGATCTTCGGCCACTGGGCTGCGCTGGAGGGCAACACTGGTAGCGACCGGTTCATCGGCCTGGATACCGGCTGTGTCTGGGGTGGTGCACTGACCCTGATGAATATGGATTCCGGGGAGCTGATTCACTGTGACTGCACTTAAATCCAGAGAATCTGTGATTCGCTGGGCGCTGGTAATGGGCGCGCTGGCCGGCCTGCTGGCGGTGATGGCGGGCGCCTTTGGCGCGCACGGTTTGCGCCAGGTGGTAAGCGCTCGGGGCCTGGAGGTATTCCAGACCGGCGTCAGTTACCAAATGTACCACGCGCTGATACTGATCGCGGCCGGCCTGATGCCCGTCCTGGGCTTGTCCCGACGGCTGCTGACCGTGGCCTGCGCTTTCTGGCTGGCTGGCATCGTACTGTTCAGCGGCAGCCTGTATCTCCTGGTGTTATCCGGCCATCACTGGCTCGGGCCGGTCACGCCCGTTGGTGGTGTCTGCTTCATGATTGGTTGGGCCCTGCTGGTTGCGGCGGCCCTGACAAAGTAACGGAGGTGATCCGAACCATGCAGGTTCAGGTAAATGGTGAACGCATGGAACTCCCCGGTGGAGCAACCATTGCGACCTTGATTGAACACCTCACGCTGGCCGGAAAGCGGGTCGCGGTTGAGGTCAACGAAGATATTGTGCCCCGCAGTCAGCACCCGAGTTTCACCCTGAGCGATGGCGACCGGGTGGAAGTGGTGCACGCCATCGGCGGCGGTTAAGTTTGCGTTCAGCCGAACGCACCCTCTATTCACTGAACTCAGGTAGGTTATGACAGATACCCCGGAAATCCAGCTCCCCGAAGACAAACCACTGGAAATCGCAGGCAAGGTTTACCAGTCCCGCCTGCTGGTAGGCACTGGCAAGTATCATGATCTGATGGAAACTGGCCACGCCATCGAGGCCAGTGGCGCGGAGATCGTGACCGTTGCCGTGCGCCGTACCAACCTCGGCCAGAACCCGGACGAGCCGAACCTGCTGGATGTCATCTCCCCGAGCACCTACACCATCCTGCCCAACACGGCGGGCTGTTACACGGCCAAGGATGCGGTCCGCACCTGCAAACTGGCCCGGGAACTGCTGGATGGCCACGACCTGGTGAAACTGGAAGTGCTGGGTGAACACAAAACCCTGTACCCCAACATGCCGGAAACCCTGACCGCCGCTGAAGAGCTGATTAAAGACGGCTTCAAGGTGATGGTGTACTGCTCGGACGACCCACTGCTGGCCATGCGCCTGGAAGAAATGGGCTGCGTGGCCATCATGCCTCTGGGTGCGCCCATCGGCTCCGGCCTCGGTATCCAGAACCGCTACAACATCCGGCTGATTGTTGAGAACGCCAAAGTGCCGGTGCTGGTAGACGCAGGCGTCGGTACCGCCTCGGATGCCACCATTGCCATGGAACTGGGCTGCGACGGCGTACTGATGAACACCGCCATCGCCCAGGCCAAAGACCCGATCAAAATGGCCAACGCCATGCGCCTGGCCATCGAAGCCGGCCGCGAGGCCTACCTTGCTGGACGTATGCCGAAGAAGCTGTACGCCAGTGCGTCGTCACCGATTGACGGCACTTTCTTCTAAAAGAATATAAAACCTTAGCCACGGACGGCACGGACTGACACGGACAAAAACGTATTCGCAGTGTCCGTGCAGGTCCGTGTTGTCCGTGGCCAAAAAAAACAGAGCGCTGTAGTACTGACATGACCACTCAGAAACCCAGCCGGCGGGACACCATCCTGCAGGCCCTTGTTGAATTGCTGCAAAACGACCCCGGGGCCCGGATCACCACCGCTGGCCTCGCCAAAACCGTGGGCGTGACCGAAGCGGCCCTGTACCGGCACTTTCCCAGCAAGCGGAAAATGTTCGAAGCCCTGATCGAATTTGCTGAGGAGGCGGTGTTCTCCCGCTGCCAGGTGGTTCTGCAGGAGCAGGAAGACGTGCGGGTTCGCTTACAGCAGTTGGTGCATCTGGTATTGGTGTTCGCCGAGCGCAATCCAGGCTTGTGTTGCGTGCTGACCGGCGATGCCCTGATGGGCGAGGATGAGTCCCTGCGCAAGCGTGCCTCGCAGTTCTTCGAGCGTTTGGAAACTCAGTTTCGCCAGACGCTCAAGGAAGGCGAGATCCGCCAGAGCCTGCGGCCTCGAACCAGCGCGGCCCGTGGTGCAGATTTCGTGATGGTTGTTCTGGAAGGCCGCATCCAGCGGTTCGTGCGTTCCTCGTTCTCCCGGTTGCCTTCGGCTGATTTCGACGAGGCTTGGAGTCTGGTTTCCGAGTCTGTTTGGGGTTGAGTTTTGGCGTTCGTCTACGCCTAGCCTGATCGGTTTGGTGGTTAGGCATTGGCTGGAGGCCCTTTCCCGAAAACGCTACGAGCACATCCATGTGCGCTTCGCTCCGGCCATCCCTGGCCTCCGAGATTTCGGGAAAGGGCCCCCAGCCAATGCCTTTCTGACCTCACGGAAATCGCAACGGACAGGCTAAGGCGGTCTCCGCATCCATCCAGGTCGATTAGTTCAGTTTCGCTAGAACCGGTATCTCACCGGAGCTCGATCGTTGTGGGGGGGGGTTGCCTTCGCAGAATCTCGAAGGCCATGGATGGCCGGAGCGAAGCGCACACGGACGTGCTTGTAGCGTTTCTGCGAAGGCAACCCCCGCCCACAACACTCTCGAAACTCAAAGGCTGCGTGTACCCATACTCCCAAACTGGCAGGCTAGGCGTGCCCAAACTCCCAACCCAGACCGCCAGAAACAAACACCCCAGCTTCAGTCATAACCCGAAGCAGAACGGAGTGTGGCCCGCACGGGCTCCCATACCGCCGGGGCGGAGATGAGGATGTCGCGGCCCCAGAGGTCGGCCGGGTAGTCATCGGGCACGTCGCCGAAGTGGCCCACGGTGGCGCCGGCTTCCCAGGCGATCAGGCGGGCGGCGGCGAAGTCCCAGGGGCTGACGTTCTCGTAGTAGATATCCAGCCGGCCACAGGCCACCCAGCAGATGTCCAGGGCCGCCGAACCAATGCGGCGCAGGTCCCGGCATTGGTGAATCATCGCATCCAGCCGGCGTACCAGCGGTTCCAGGTTGTCCTTGGTGTAGGGGAAGCCCGTGGCGAACAGGCTTTGCCGCGGTTCCGTAGCGCCGCTGTGGCGGATGGACTGGCCGTTCAAGGTGGCGCCTTCGCCCTTGGTGGCCCGGAAGGTCTCATTCGGGAACGGCGCGTGTACCACGCCCACCTGCACTTGCCCTCGTTCCGCATAGGCAATCGACACCGCCACCTGCGGGTGCCCATAGGCGTAGTTTACCGTGCCGTCGATCGGGTCGATGATCCATAGTGGGGTGTCCAGCTCCTCTGCCTGGGACAGGTCCGGCATGGTTTCTTCGGACAGAATGCGGTGATCGGGGAAGCGTTCGCGGATGGCGCCGGTGATGAACTCGTCGGCCATCACATCGGCGTGGGTGACCAGTTCGGTCTGCTGCTTGTAGTCGGTGCGCAGGGTGTTTTCCTGGCGCTCGTGGCGGATCAGTTCGCCGGCCTCTTTCGCCAGGGCTTCTGCGAAATCGGTTATTTCGCGCAGAGAAACAGAATCAGACATGACACCCCCGGTTCAAAAACGTGAGGGTGCCAGTCTAACACGGCAGGCTTACAGGCTGTTCAGCCACTTCTCCATCTTGTCCATGGCCAGCACAATACGCGGGCAGGCCTGTTTGACGAAGTCGTCGCCCAGCGCCTGTTCTGCATAGTCACCGCCGGCCAGAGCCAGGGCCTGGGTGCCGTCGAAATCCACGAACGCCAGGCGCGCGCCCAGGTGGTCCGGCACAAAGCCGAAGTCACTGGAGGGCAGGATGGCCACGCCGGTGTCCTCCAGCAGAGCGGTGCAGAACGCCTGGGCGGTCTTGATATCCCTGCGGGCCAGTCTGTCGCTGAAGCTGGAGAAATCCGGGAACAGGTAGAAGGCGCCCTCCGGCTTTTGCACCACTGCACCCATGGCGCTCAAACGGGTGTAAACGTATTCACCCACCACTTTCAGCACCCGACGGGACTGTTTCAGGTACTCGTTGATATCCTCGCCACCGTCAAAGGCGGTGATGGCGGCATGCTGGATAGGCGCTGCGGTGGAGGTGAAGGTCTCACTGGCAATTATGGCCATGGCATCCTGCAGCGGGCGCAGTTCCGGCGGGAAGATGAAGGCGCCAAGGCGCCAGCCGCCGGCACCCAACCACTTGCTCATGCCGGTGCTGATGATGGTGCCTTCCGGGTAATAACGGGCGATGGATTTATGCTTGCCCTCAAAGTGCACTTCACCGTAGATCTCATCCGACAACAGGATCAGGTTGTACTTGCGCGCCACGTTGGCGATGGCCAGCAACTGGTCGTCGGTGTAGGTGCAACCGGTGGGGTTGGACGGGTAGTTCAGGATCAGGATACGCGGGCGCGACGGGTCGTCCCGGCAGATGATGTCCAGTTCTTCTGCGGTCAGCTGCCAGTTGTTTTCCGCGTGGGTGGGCAGCCAGTGTACCGAGCGGCCGATGATTCGGGCCTGGGGCGCATAGGATACCCAGCTCGGGCGCGGAATCAGCAGGTCACCGTAGTAGGCCAGTTGCAGAATAAACAGCAGCTCTTTCGAGCCCGGGCCGATCAGCACGTCTTCCCAGGTGCAACGCATACGCTCGGCCCGGTTAATGTAACCGGCAATGGCCTCGCGCAGGCCCTTGAGGCCTTTCACCGGCAGGTAGTCTTTCTCGTGGGCGTGCTTTTTGAGGGCATCAACCACGCGCTCGGGTACCGGGAACGGCGATTGGCCCAGGCCCAGTTTAATGATGTCCTTGCCTTCGGATCTCAGCTGGTTGCTCAGCTCGTTGATGCGCAGGGTGGAAGAGGGCTGGATGCCCCGGACGTTCAGGTTGATGGCGAAGCGGTGATCGTTTTTGATGTCCATTGTCCCGTTCTGTTGGTTGGTGGTGACAACGGCAGTATAGGAAACCCAAACATATCCGCGATACCGATGCGGATAGGGGATTGCCGAAGGTTATGGGCAGACCTTCGTCGAATCCCCCCGGCGCAGCGGTTCAGCGGTCCTTTATCCAGACTTCTACCCGGCCGTTGCGTTGATTGCCGGTGCCGCCCACTGGCATATAGTGGCCATAACCCGTGTAGGCGACCTGGGGCAGGCCTGCCTCGTTTAACGCCTTACGCACAGAGAGCGCCCGCAGTTCAGAGATCATCTGGGCCCGCAGTTCGTGGCTCTGGGTGTCAGCGAAGCCAATCAGCAACAGATCATCGGCTGATCGCCCTTCCTGTTCGAGGTAATGTTTTACTCGCAGCAGATCCCGGCGGGCTTTGTTATCCAGTTTGGTACGGCCTTCGGCAAAGCGGAAATTGACCGTCAGCCGCTGGTATTGTTCGGTCAGTCGCCGGAACGTTTGGGGTACTGAAGCGTCAAACTCTGGCTTCACGGCGATGGGGTTCTGGGAAACGAAACCAGACTCCGCCACCAGGGCCTGGCCATCCGCCCCGAGGGCAAAGTCGATCAGGCCTTTGGCAAAGTCCGGGGTTTGGCTGCCCATGGTGTACATGAACAGTCGCCTGGACAGCGGGTAGTCCTCGCTGGCGACGGTGAGCTGGTTGGGGCGCAAAGCTGGGGCGTCACCGTCCGATACTGCGACCAGTTTGCTGCGGCGCACTGAGGCCAGCCCGGAGAAGCCAATGCCGCCCGGGTCCCGGGAGACATCATCGGAGAGCTGATCATTGGATTCGTAACGCAGTGCCGAAGCATCCAGTTGGTAATCCTTGCCCAGCACCAGGGATTTGAAGGTGTCCCAGGTGCCGGAACGATCATCCCGGGCATACAGGCTGATGGGCCGGTTACTGCCGCCGAGTTCTGCCCAGTTGCGAATGTCGCCGGCGAAAATTCTGCCGATGGTATCGATGCTGAGCTGGTTGATGGGGTTGGAGGGGTGCACAAGGATTGCCAGGCCATCAATGGCAATCACATGCTCACTCTCAAGCGCGGTGAGATCGGCCCGCATGCGTACCTGCTCGGCTTCGGATGGCTTCACTGGCCGGGAGGATGCCCATATGCCGGCCTGGCCGCTGGCCAGGGTTCGAAAGCCGGTGCTCGAGCCGTGGGCCGCCACCAGAACGCTGAGATTGCGGCCACCGGCGTTGACACTGAGGATCTGTTCATTTTCCTCTCCAGTGGGCCGGCTGCTGGGGTTGCTGTCGCCCAGTTGTTGTAGATAGCCGGAGACCAACATGGGGGCCAGTGTGGCGCCAACGGTATTCGAACCGTGAATTTCAAGCTCATGGGCGGATGCCGGAGTTAGTACGACCGTCGCGAGAACGAACAGGCAGAGGGTGAGGAGCTTCCTTGATGGTTTCGCCATTAGTTGAAAAACCTACTTATAACATATGGTTGAGTAACGGAAAGCATGCTTCAGAATTGTTACATTTGTGTTTCGGGCCGCTGCCGTGGGGGAAGAAGAGCAACTGCCTATGTCATAAAATGTTAAGCAGGCCGCTGAGTGATTGGTCTGGCTGGCTTATAGTGGCGTATCCCCGGAAACAAAAATAAACAGTGCGGGAGACTGTGAATGATTGCGACAACGCTTGGTCGGGGTGCCGAATCTGCCCCGGTGCCGGCAGCATCGCTCTTTGAAAGGGTGCTGTTGGTGGAAGACCATGCGCTGTTTGCTCAAGGACTGGCGGGTCTGATTCAGCAGGAGATGCTGGCAGCGCAGGTGAACATTGTCTCGTCGGTTGAACAAGCTGCCGATGCCCTCCGGCAGGATGACGGCATTGATCTGGTGCTGCTGGATGTTGCCTTGAACGGTGAGGTAGGCCTCTCTCTGTTCGCCCGGCTGTCTGGCCAGAGTGCCAGGCCACCCATTGTCATTATTTCCAGCAGCGATGATGAAGGCACGGTGCGGGCCGCCAGGGCCGCCGGTGCCAATGGCTTTCTCGCCAAATCTGCCAGCAGGGCGTCATTGGTGAGGATGATGCGTGCCTTGGGGCAGGGGCATAGCTACTTCCCCGGCGGGCTGACGGCTATCTCTACCGACGACTTTCCTTTGACCCCAAGGCAACTGGAGGTGTTATCCCTGCTGGCTCAGGGCTTCCCCAACAAGCGCATCTGCCAGAGCCTGGACCTGACCGAGCACACCGTAAAAACCCACCTGAAGGCCATCTTCACTCAGTTGGGTGTCCACAACCGGACGGAGTGCGTTAACAAGGCCCGGGCGCTCGGCTGGCTTTAGTGGTCGGTAGCTCAACCCAGAACACGCTACCCTGTTGAGGCCGGGAATCCACGCCGCAATGGCCGTTCATCAGGCCGGTGAATTCCCGGACGATGGTCAGCCCCAGTCCCAGCCCCGGGCAGGGCGCCGGGCTGGTGCCACGGACATAGGGCTGGAACAGCTGGTCGCCGAGTTCCGGCGCCACCCCTTTGCCGTTGTCGGCTACTTGTAGTCTCACCCGGTGGTCCTGGCAGTGGCTGCTGACGGTGATGATATTGCCACCGCTATGGTCGGCCGCATTGATCACCAGGTTTTGCAATACTCGCAGCAACAGGCCCGGGTCGGCCAGAACGGGATAGCCGGCAGGCTGCGGTTCGATGATCATAGTGATATTGCGTTGGCCGAGGGTTTCGTTCATCAGGTCATGTAGCTCCTGAACCGTGGCCTCAAGGCTTACCGGCACTATATCTGGCTGGATCATTCCTTCACTCAGGCGGGCGCTGTCGAGCACGGTTCCCAGCAAGCGGCGCAGTTGCCCCACCATATCCTTGACTTGAGCAATGACGACACTCTGGTGGCCACCCTGTTCGCCTGGTTTCAGGTTCTCCAGGGTGATGTGGATGGCGTTCAGCGGCTGGCGCAGATCATGGCTGGCAGCGGTAATCAGTTCGGTTTTACGCCGGTTTTCATCCTCAGTGGCCTGGTGCATCAGGTCCAGTAGCTGGCGGTCCAGAAAGTGTGCGCGATGTCGGTATTCGCTGACCCAGGAGCCGATCATGCCGATGGCGTTGGCGGTCACCAGAAAGAACCCGTTGCTCAGGATGGCGGCGACAGGCGTGCCGGCAAACGCCTCTGCGCTCAGGTAAGCGACCACCAGAAAGCCGGAGGCGATGGTGGCGGTTTTGAAGGGCAGGCCCATGGCAAAGTAGCCGAACATGAGTATCAGGATCATGCCCTCGTAGGGCAGCGGAAAGCTCTTGTGACGGGCGGCCAGGATGATGGCGATCACGCCGGCTCCACCAACCAGATAGGCGATGGTGTAAAGTCTCTCGAACGTTTGGTCGGAAGGCTTGTTCTGATAGGCCAGTACGAGCACCAGAATGATCATCGGGCAGACCACAGCCAGACGAACCCCGGCGGTGATGCTGGCCAGATCCGGGGGCAGGGTGAGAATGTCGACGATCGCATAGACCAGATACAGCATCAGGCCGGCAATCGACACTGGCCTCGCCCGTTGCCGAATCATGGCCGACCTGGATGCCCGGTAAACCGTCTCCAGGTCGGGGGTAAAGTTCAGCGACCTGAAGCCCAGCGCTTGCTGTTGTTGGATTTGTTCAGCGTTCATATCGGGTCCTACTGCGTATTCGCCCGATTGTAATACGCGGCTGCGCCGAGTTCAGGCGCTGCCGCACATTATGATCAGCTTTGATCCAGCAGCTTCAGTCGTGCCCAGGTCTGTTCCTGCTCATTCTGGAAGTATTGTTGCAGCAGCCGTTCCCGATGTTGCTGCTGCTCGGCATCCACCAGTCCGCCGGCAACACTGCCTTGCAACTCGTTCCGAAAGCTTTCGAACCGGGCCTGGAAGGCTTCCTGCTGCTGCAGATAACTGACGACGCCGTCAACGCTCTGGCGATCAAGCCCCAGCTCGGTAAGTCGTTGGCCTGCTGCCTCCGGTGAGGTCGCGGACTCCACGGCGAGAACCCGCTCCTGATGTAGTTGTGTGCTGGCTTGCAGCCGTTGTTCTGTGGATTTCAGAGTGTCTGGCAGCTGGTTACGGTGCCATTCCACCAGGGCCTGTTTGCCCTGATCGGTCAGGTCGGTGCGCTGCTGGATGGCAAGCGTGGCCAGAGTGTATTCGCTGTAGGCTTCTTCCATGCCAAAGAAGGCTTGGTGAGCCTCGGGTGAAAAAGTCTGCTGCCGAAGGCCTTTCAACTGGGCCAGGGCATTACCCAGGGCGGACAGT
This sequence comes from Marinobacter sp. MBR-99, assembly GCF_040547575.1. NCBI lineage: Bacteria > Pseudomonadati > Pseudomonadota > Gammaproteobacteria > Pseudomonadales > Marinobacteraceae > Marinobacter > Marinobacter sp. MBR-99. The sequence goes on from NZ_JBEPPY010000004.1 coordinate 159,836, forward strand.
TGATAAGCCGGCTCATGCTGGCGGGCCGGGTCCAGCTCCGTTTGCATGACCGCCAGGGACGCCTGTTTGTAGTCCAGGTATTGGTCCAGTAACGCCAGGGCTTGTTGTGCCGCGCTCTCGGGCAGGTGTTGGCGAGCCATCTGCTGAATCTGGCCAATGGCAGTTTCCGGTGACACCTCGCCAACGGTGCTGAGGAAATAATCGAAGAAATCCCTGACTTCCAGGTTCACGATCAGTTGACCGTTGTCGTCGGCCTGCAGAACACCGTCTATATCGGTGCCCTGCAAAGAGGGTGCAAACGGATTCGGGCCCAGGGACGCCGGAGTTCGGCTTTCAGCAACGGGTGAGTTGATGGCATTGACGGCTGGGGCATCATGGTTGGTCGAACCAGAATGCTGCGCGGTTTTTTGAGGTGCCTGATTTTGTGTTGCGGTGGTATTGCCCGTGTCTGCTTGCGGCGTCAGTGCCCACCAGAAGCCACTGCCGGCCATAACGACCAGCAGTGCTCCGGGAAGCACCCATCGACGCAATGCGATGGGTTTTTTCGTCATAGTCTTCTCACAATCCGCGGTTCTTCAAACGGTTAGCTTGGCTGCGATACAGGCTGACTGGATTGGTCCAGAGTGAGCGTGCACCCAGCAGGTGGTTGATGGCATCGACGTGGTTCATGTCGTAATGGGTGCCGATGACGTTGCCCATCATGGTGGAGCAAACACCCACCAGGCCGTCGCTTGGCTCGCTGCCGAAAGCCAGAGACGTCACACCCAGGAACGGATCGGTGATGTCGAACAGGTTGGTCCAGATGCCGCGCCCGGTCCAGGAGAAGAACTTCACCCGGTTACCATTGATCCACACGTCTTCGTCGGTGCCGGCGCAGGCATTTCGATTAACCCCTTTCCAGCCCAGGGCGTTGTTCAGGCTGGTGGTGCCCGGAGTGGTCAGGGTTTCCAGCGCGGCAACGCCATCCTGGGGATTGTTGGAACCGGACAATGCGTTGATCAGCCCGCCGAGGGCATTGGCGATGGCATCGACGCCACCTTCAACGTAACTACCGGGAGGAAGGACGCCCCGGATAACATCTGCGACTTTTGATCCCTTGTTTACGCCGTTAATGGAGGTGACGGAGGCAATACGATGGGGAATCAGGGCAGCGGTGACCCGGGAGGTGGGGGCACCCTGGCTGTGTGCCATCAGGTTAACTTTGGAATGCCCCAGGCTGTTCACATAGTTGGCGAGCTGCTGTCCGCGCTGCTCACTGCTGTTCACAAACGAAACGCTGGCGGTGTAAACCTTTGCACCGCTGCGCTCCAGGTTCCAGGGGATAGTGTGGAAGTAATTGACCAGACCCCCGATGGTGTTGAAGCCGGTCACACCATGGACCAGCACGATCGGGTGGCGGGTCTGGGTGTAGCTGGCGTGGCTCACCATTGAGAAAATCAGCATAAGGGCCGCGGCCATCAGCCGGAAAGGCATGGCAATTCGCATAAGAGACTCCTGTTGTTTTTGTTTGGTTGTCGTAATGCAACGAGGAGTATGACCCGGCCGCCAGGTCTGACGTAATCGCCCATTTGGGTGAGGCGGAATGGTCTGAAGCGTGGGGTCAGAATCGGTGGGGTTCGAGTTCCATGTGCTCTATATGGCGCCCGAGCATGATGATCCGCCCGGTATAACGCTCTTCGCCGGTGGTGGTGAAATCAAACAGGAAGCGACGCCATACCCGGAGCTTGCCGTGCCGGTCACGCTTGAACCAGAGTCCGCGCAGGTATACGGCATCATCCAGCAATAACACATCCATGGTTTTGCAGTAACGGTGTGCCGCTTGTAACACAAAGTCTTTGATGTCTTTGGCTTTCCACCAGTACCAGATGGCAAAGCCGGCAACGAACAGCCAGAAGAGGTTTCCGAGGGTCAAGGTGCTGGCGATCCCGATGGTTTTGTTTATGGGCCGGTTGATTCAACCGCTGGACTGCCAGACTACCTCATTGTGCCGGTTCAGGAAATTGCTGTTTGCCCCGCTCGGGCCGGGCGGCAAGCAGTCGGTCGCAGAGCATCTTCAGGAAGTGACTGGTCAGCAGCTGTGCCTGGTCGACATTGTTGCCAAGTTGCTCCGACTCCTGATGGGCGCTTTCACTGCTTTGTACCGACTGGTTGCCCAACTGCAACAGGTGTTCGGCCTGTCGCTCCACTTGCAGGGCCAGCGCCGACTGTTGGCCCGAGGCTCCGGCCACTTCCCGGGCGCAATCATCGATGATGTCGATATCTTTGAGCGTGGTTTCCAAAGCCTGGCTTGCCTCGTCGGCCATCGAGGCAGTTTGCTCGCAGGCCTTGCCGCCCTCCATGATTACCCCGACAACGGTTCGGGTTTCGGCTTGCAGGTCCTCAATCATGGTGTCGATGCGCCGGGTAGACTCGTGGGTGCGTTGTGCCAGTCCCCGGATTTCATCCGCTACTACGGCAAAGCCCCGCCCGGATTCACCGGCTCGGGCAGCCTCAATGGCGGCATTCAGGGCAAGCAAGTTGGTTTGTTCTGCGATATCGGAAATTACCTCAAGCACCAGACTGATGGTGTTACTGCGCTCTGTGAGTTTTTCCATTTCCTGGTTGGCGCCCGCCAGTTGGCTGCGAAGGCTTGAGATTGCTTGATTTACACCATTCATCCGATTCTGGCACTGGTGTGCGGATTGTCGTGCGTCTGCGCTGGCCTGCTGGGTCCGGTTGGTCATCTCGTCGACCCGGTGAACGCTCTGGGCCAGTTCTTCGAACGCCCGGGTAATGCTTTCGATGCCGGTTTGCTGGCTGCGAATGCTGGCAACCGAGCTGGATACCCATTCCATCGTGCGTTGCTTGCGGCCATGCAGCACGCCGATATTGGCGTGCATCCGTGCCGACACAGCCCTGAGGGTGCTGTCACGTTTTTGTCTGTCATATTCAATCCAGGCGCCTTCATCCCGCCGGCCAGTATAAATCCAGGGCATAACCGGGTGGGCATCGCTGCCGGTCTCGCGGGCGGTTTGCATCAATGGCAGGGTCAGCCAGAACAGTACGCCAAAGACGCCCATTACCAGCGCCTGCAATGTCACCATATGGGATAACGTCAGCTCGTCTAGCCCTAACAGCAAAAGGCCGCCCGCAAGTGAGGTATACAGGCAAGCGAGCTTGGAAATCAGGGGTGGGCTGATGGCCTGAAAACGGCGCGGTAATTTGCCTTTGCTCCAGGCGGCATAGGCTTTCTCGGCGCGATGGATCTGGCCCCGGGTCGGACGCGAGCGCACCGACTGGAACTCGACCAGCTCGCCATTCTTGAGAATGGGCGTGACATAGGCGTCCACCCAGTAGTGGTCGCCGTTTTTGCAGCGATTCTTGACGAGGCCGCGCCAGGATTCTCCAGCCTGAATGGTTTGCCACATATTGGCAAAGGCTTCCCGAGGCATGTCCGGATGGCGGATCATGTTATGAGGCTGACCGACCAGTTCATCAACTGTGAACCCTGCAACTTCTGCAAATTCATCGTTAGCCGCGGTGATCTTGCCTTTCAGGTCCGTGGTGGTGATCAGGTGGTATTGAGCGGGAAAGTCGCGCTCTTTGCCGGTGACCGGTTCATTCCTGCGCATGGATCTCTCCTTTGACCTTTTATAGTTATAGCTTGGATACTATCGACCTGTCGCTATGCGCGGGGTATCCCTATATTGCAAATTGCCAAATACGAGTCACATTTTTCTACTTCTTTGGTCAAAGGTCGGGGGGTTTTGCAGAATATGGATAGGTTTGCGACAGTTTGAATCTATGCTGGGTCGAAAGCCTGTTGTTACCGCAGGCCCGGCACGAAAGGAACCATAACGATGCAGGCATTGAGAGAACAGGATTTCAAAGCGTTGGTGGACAACCACCCCAGAGCCATCATGCTGGCCACGCCGGATGCCAGGATTGCCTACGTCAATCAAATGTTCGAGGCAGTGACCGGCTACCCACGAGAGGAAGTCGTTGGGCAGAGGCCATCGGTGCTGAGTTCCGGACTGCATTCGCCAGAGTTCTATCAGACCATGTGGTGCAGCCTGAACCAGACCGGGTGCTGGGAGGGGTTGATCTGGAACCGGCGTAAAAATGGTGAGAACTATCCCCAGTGGCTTAACATCTACCCGGTAGATTGTCAGGGGCAGAGGCTGTTTGCCGGCGTGTTTATGGATGTCGGTGAGTTGACGGCCAATAACGAGCGCCTGGCAGCACTGGCCTACTATGACCCGCTTACTGAGCTGCCCAATCGTTCGCTGTTTCAGGAGTTTCTGAAAGCAAGAGTCGGACAACATAAGTCAGCAAGCAGGTGTTTCGCCGTGCTCTACATCGATCTGGATTTTTTTAAGTCCGTCAACGATCTGCATGGCCATGAATGTGGTGATCGAGTGCTCCAGCAGGCGGCGGCCTGTGTGAGGAGTGTGCTTCGTGAGTGCGATTTGGTTGCCCGGCTATCCGGAGACGAATTTGCAGCCATCGTTGAGCTGGAGGATGAAGCGGAGTTACCGGTGGTGTGTCAGCGCATGAGCGGGATATTCCAGGCGCCAATGCTGGTGGAGCACCGGGCGCATTTCCTGTCGGCGTCTGTGGGGGCAGCAGTGTTTCCGACACACGGGAAAACGGCTTCGGACCTGCTACAGAATGCTGACAGGGCAATGCATGCGGCCAAGCGCTCGGGGCGCGCCTGCTACCGGATATACAGTGCCGTGGATGGTGAAGAAGGGCAGTTCCAGCAGCGTTTGTCTGCAGCGCTGATTGCCTCGCTCAAGGTGGCTCCGGAGGAGTTTGCCGTGGTCTATCAGCCGCAGTACGATCTGGCAACTGGTGCCATGGTTGGGCTGGAAGCCCTGATGCGCTGGTGCCACCCGGAACTCGGGGCAGTGTCGCCCGCAGATTTTGTTCCGGTGGCAGAGCAGCGTGGCCACATTCATGAACTCACAGAACAGCTCGTGAGGCATATCATGGCGGACTTTGAGCGATGCGAAATCGGGTGGGGTAATGGGCTCCGGTTGGCAATCAATATTTCCGCCCGGCAGATTTCGGACGGGCGGCTGGAGTCGCTGCTGGAACCCTTTTTCTCCTCGATCCGGTCGGCTGGCTGGTTGCCGGAGATCGAGCTCACCGAAACCCACCTGATGAACCTGTCGCGGGCCTGTCTGGCCAAGCTCAAAAGCTTTGGGGACGGGGGCATCCGGGTGGCCATCGACGATTTTGGCACCGGATACTCGTCGTTAGCCTATCTCCACACCTTGCCGGTGCACGTGTTGAAAATTGATCGCCAGTTTGTCCAGCGTTTGGGGGCGGACGGCCATGACTCCCGGATTGTCTCCGCCATTCTGGCGATTGCGGAGGCCTTGAATCTGGAAGTGGTGGCAGAAGGGATAGAAACCGAGACCCAGCGGACCCTGCTTCGAGACCTGAATTGTCATCGCGGGCAAGGCTATCTGATGGCCAGGCCACAGCCGCTGGCCGAATTGGCACTGGGATGATTGTCCGGTCAGCTTGATAAGTGTCAAAAAAAACGGATTTTGTGTGCAGTTATCGGGTATTTTGCAAGATTTGGCTAGGGCTTTGCGCGCCGGTATCTTAAAACGGCAGGCTCACTCATTGCCTCGTTGAGCTGTATGCGAACCCTCAATGCCAACCCTGAACTGGAAGCCTATCTGCGCCTGAATAATGCCGGGTGTGAGGAGTGGCTTGCCGCCATTGCACAATTGCTGGCTTGCCCCCAGGCAGAATGTCGCCTGCCCCGCCCGCAGGCAGTTGTGGGCTCGCTGTCGGCATTGGCGGTGGAGGCCGGGATCGTCTGCGTTCTGGATGTGTCCCAGGATATGGAGTTGCATGGGTGCCTTGTGTCCCAGACCCTTTTGGTGAACGCCATTCAGGGCCATAGCGAGATAACCCTGCAGGACGGTTCCCGGCTTCCAACCTTTCCACTGGCCATGATTCCCGCCGGGCAGCAATTTACGTTGCGGGCGGCTGAGGGCAGCCGTGTGGTGCTGGTCTATCCGGTTAATCAGGCTGTGCCGGCCTGGCCGAAGCCAGGGCTGGAAGTCGCCCTCGCGGGCCATATCCATCGGTTCCTGCTGCGCTCAAACTATTTTCAGGATCACCAGCACGCCAGCAACGAAACCCTGGCGTTGTTTGACCGGCTGGAACAGCAGTTGGTCTCAGGGCAGGTCGACCTTCCTGAGGACCTGCCGGTGCTGGACCGGCGGCTGGTTCGGGTGATTGAGAAAATTCGCAGCGAGCGTGACTGGGAGTTCGATCTTCAGGCTTTGGCTCAACATTCTGGTGCCAGTGAACGGAATCTCTATTACCTGATGAAACGGGAAACCGGCATGACCCCATACCGCCTCTACCAGCGATGCCGGCTGATCCGAGTGCGCCGGCGCCTGGTGGATTGTCAGTGCGATGTGCCTCATATCTCCTGGTACGCCGCTGACGAGGGGTTCTCCCATTTGGGAAGGTTTGCCGCGCTGTACCGGGAACACTTCGGCGAACTGCCCAGCGAAACCGTCCAGTGGCGGCGGAGACTCCGGGAGCAGCCGGTGGTTGAGCCAGCCCGGTGGGCGATAACCTGATACAACAAAGCCCGCGGGGATGCTCCGTCGCGGGCTTTGTTTCGTGTGGTCAGTGGCTTCCGGTAGTGGCTGCTCCTTTCTGGTTACCGTCTTCTTCTGCGTATTCATCGGCGGCGGAGCCGTGATGATCCCGGGCCAGCAGAATGTAGAACGCCGGCAGCACGAAGATGGTAAACAGGGTGCCGATACCCAGCCCGGCACTGATGGTCAGGCCGATGGCAAACCGGCTTTGGGCGCCCGGGCCCACGGCGATCAGCAGTGGCACCATGGCAAAGATCAGGGCCAGAGAGGTCATAATGATGGGGCGCAGGCGAATGGCCGCCGCCTCAATCACCGCGTCCACCTTGTTCAAGCCCCTCTCTTTCTGCAGCAGGTTGGCGAACTCCACGATCAGAATGCCGTTCTTCGACACCACACCAATCAGGGTGATCAGCCCCACCTGGGTGTAAATGTTCATGGAGGCAAAGCCCAGCACGATAAACGCCATGGCACCGGCGACGGACATGGGCACCGACACCAGGATGATGAACGGGTCGCGCCAGCTCTCGAACTGCGCTGCCAGTACCAGATAGATGACCAGCAGTGACAGGAAGAACGTCACCATCAGGGCACTGCCCTGAGTGGCCAACTGCCGGGACTCACCGGTGTAATCGAAACTGAAGCCCTGGGGGAACACTTCTGCGGCTGTCTGCTCCATGAAGTCCATGGCTGTGCCGGCCGCCACGCCGGGCATGACAACGCCCTGCAGGGTCAGCGAATTGAGCTGGTTGAACTGGGTCCGGTTGGAGGGCTCCACATCTTCACTGAAGCTGACCACGCTGGACAACGGCACCAACTGGCCGTTGCCGGCACGAATGTAGTAGTCGTCCAGGGCTTCACGGCTGGCGCGGAAGTCGTTACCCACCTGTGGAATGACCTGGTAGGAGCGGCCCTCCATATTGAAGCGGTTGACGTAGCCGCCGCTGAGCATGCTGGCCAGTGACTGGCCCACGTCACGCATGGACAGCCCCAAGTCTGCTACCCGGTCACGATCCACGTTGATGCGGGTAACCGGCTTGTCGAAGTTGATGGACTTCTGCAGGAACATGAAGTTACCGCTCTGCATGGCTTTACCCAGCAGTTCGTCCGCCACTTCATCCAGTTGCTCGTATCCGCCACCGGTGGTGATGACAAACTGGAATGGCAGGCCGCCACCGGAGCCCGGCAGTGCCGGCAAAGGAAACACCGCGGTTTGCAGGCCGGTGACTTTCTTCAGTTCCGCATCCAGCATGGGCTGGACTTCAAACTGGCTGATCTCCCGCTCACTCCAGGGCGCCAACTTGAAGCCGCCGAACACCGCATTCGGGCTAGTAATGCCCAGAATCATGAAGTCTTCGTTGTAGCCGGGCACGCCCGACATCCGCTGCTGCACTTCCTGGCCGTGATCAAACAGGTAATCCAGCGTTGAGGTTTGAGGCCCCAGCCCCTGGTAGAACAGGATGCCCTGGTCCTCGGTGGGGGCCAACTCATTCTGGCTCATCATCACCATGAAGTAGATGGAACCGAGCACCACGACGGCAAAGAATACTACCACCGATTTGGTCTGCATCAGTGAGGTGAGGGCCCCTTTGTAAAGGTTGGCCAGTCCGTTGAAGCTTTTCTCCACCAGTTGTTCGAACCTGCCTGGGTTGCCGTGGGGTTTCAGCACCTTGCCCGAGAGCATGGGGGACAGGGTTAGGGCGACAATGCCGGAAATGACGACTGTGCCCGCCAGCGTGAAGGCAAATTCGGTAAACAGGGAGCCCACCAGGCCGCCCATGAAACCGATCGGGGCGTACACCGCCACCAATGTGGTGGTCATCGCGATGATCGGTGTGGCCATCTCGCGGGCGCCGTGGAGGGCGGCGTCAAACCTGGATTCGCCCTGTTCGATGTGCCGGTGCACGTTTTCCACCATGATAATGGCATCATCCACCACCAGCCCGATGGCCAGAACCAGGGAGAGCAGGGTCAGCAAGTTCAGGGAGAAACCGAACATCAGCATGATAAAGGCACCGCCAATCAGCGACAGCGGCACGGCGACGGAAGGCACGATGGCTGCGCGAATGGAGCCCAGGCAAAGGAACACCACCACAAGCACAATCAGCATGGCTTCGAGTAGAGTGGCGATCACTTCGTTGATGGAGTCTTCAATAAAGTCTGATGCATCGTAGGCGAGGCGCACGTCCAGCCCGCTGGGTAGCTGGCTTTCAATGTCGGGCAGCTCGTCTTTTACCAGGCCGGCCACGGTCAGCGGGTTGGCGCCGGGGGCCAGTTCAATGGCCACGTAGGTGGCGGGTTCGCCCTTGTAAAGCGCCAGCTGATTGTAAGTTTGAGAGCCAAGCTCCACCTCGGCAATGTCCCGCAACCGAATCAGGGTACCGTTTTGCTGCTTGACCACCAGGTCTCGGAAGGCTTCCGGATCTGCAATGTCGGTATCACTGGTCAGGGCAATCTCGGTGTATTTGCCCCGGGTGGTCCCCACAGCCGCCTGGTAGTTGTTGGCCCGTAACTTATCCGCCACCTCGACCGGAGTCAGATCTACCGCCGCCAGTCGTTCCGGGTCCAGCCACACCCGCAGGGCGAAGGTGCGCCCCAGCAACTGGGCCTTGCCAACCCCGGCCAGCGCCTGCAGTTTAGGCTGCACCACCCGACTCAGGTAGTCGGTGATCTGCGGCACGTCCAGCTCGGTGCTGTAAAACGCGATATACATCAGAGCGTTGTCATCGCCTGTGCTGGAAGTGATGACGGGATCTTCGGCATCGCCCGGCAGCACGTTGCGCTGGCTGGCCACTTTCGACTGGATCTCAGCCAGGGCAGCGTTGGCGTCGTAGTTCAGAACCATCTTGGCCTCGATGGTGGAGACGCCCTGGGAGCTGGTGGAACTCAGGTAATCGATGCCGCTGGCTTCCGCAATCGCTTGCTGCAGAGGCGTGGTAATAAAGCCCTTGATCAGGTCTGAACTGGCACCCGGGTACGCGGTGGTCACGGTTACCGTAGTGCTTTCCAGTTTCGGGTACTGGCGGATTTCCATTTCCATGGCGGCCCGGGCACCGATCAGCAGAATCAGCAGGCTGACCACGGTGGCCAGGACCGGCCGGTGGACAAATATGTCGGTGAATTTCATTACTCAGACGCCTCCCGGCCGGACTCGTCCTGGATTTCCACACGCTGGCCCGCCCGCAGCCTCAGCAGGCCCTTGGCCACAACCGTTTCGCCGGCCTCCAGACCAGACAGCACCGCCGCCCGCTCATTACGTACTTCACCCGTGGTAACTGAACGCCGGCTTACGATCAGCTCGCCGTCGTCGTTGTCTTCAACAATGAACACGAAGTTGCCATAGGTGTTGTAGGAGATGGCGGTTCTCGGCACGGTGACCACTTCGTTGTCTCGTGGTTGGCCGGTCTGAATCGTTGCGAACATGCCTGGCCGCAGCTTGCCGTCCTGGTTGTCCAGAGTGGCGCGAATGCGAACAGTGCGGGTTTCCGGGTTAACGGAGGTATTGATTGCGCTGATTTCACCGGTAAATTCTTCATCTTTCACGGCGGCAACGGTAACCGAAACCGGATAACCCCGATCAATCTCGGCCAGGTACTTTTCAGACAGGGTGTAGTCCACGTAGATCGGGTGCAGCATGTTGATCTCAACAATCGGTGTGCCGGTGGCAATGTACTGGCCCTGGTCCACCATGCGGATGCCCAGGGTGCCATCGAAGGGTGCCCGTATCACCTTCTTGCTCAGTTGTGCCTCGGCTTCGTTTACCCGGGCACGGGCCGCATCGTAATTGGCTTTGGATTCATCATACTGGGATTGGGAGACGGCGCGCCTGGGCAGTAGGTCTGATACCCGTTTGAACTCCTGCTCGGCCAGCTGGGCCTCGGCGCGGCGAGTGCGCAGGGCCGCTTCGTCGATGGCGGCGTCCAGGCGGATCAGCACGTCGCCTTTCTGGACGGTGTCGCCAGATTCAAAGTTTATGCTTTCAATGACCCCGGGCACCTCGTTGGCCACCTCAATGCCATTGATCGCCTCAACACTGCCCACTGCCTTGATGCTGGGTTGCCAGTTTTCGGTGGTGGCGTCAGTAACGGAAATGATGGCCGGCGGCTGCGGCTGGGAGAACATTTCCTGCATCTGGCCAAATTCGTAGAATTTGTAACCAAAGATGCCGCCAAGGACGACACCCAAGAAAATGATAACGATGACAAAACGGGATGCGGTGCGCATAGGTCTGTTCCTGGGGCTAGGGTTCCTGGTGCTGATAACGTCGCCGGGATGGGAAGGCTGACAGCTGTCCTTGCGCATCAGTGTACGGCGATTGTGCCGGCGCGTGCTGCGAAGAGCGCCGGCTAGACGATAAACAATAGGATGCTACAAAAAGCATCTGGATTTGTCATTAGTTTGCCGCGAAAACGCGGTAAAACTACTGCGCGTTGAGTACGTGGAAATGGCCTGGACAGATTTCTGTCGCCTTTGTCTTTGTTTATCCGGCATGCCTGGCGCAATAGTATAGACGTGTTATCTGTTATGCTCCGGTCACGATGTGAACGGGTGAGAGGATCGAATGCAGCTAATTCTCGGCCTGGCCCTGGCGGCGGCCGTGTTTATCATTCTGAAGAAATGGGGTGCCCTGTCACCGGAAGGCCAGAAAGCCGCCATATGGAAGGCCGTTCTGGTGGTGGGCGGCGCCCTGTTGTTGTTTATGGTGCTGACCGGGCGGGTGCATGTGCTGACGGCGGCGGTTGCGGCGATCATTCCGTTGCTGCGCAAGCTGCCGGCGCTGTTGAAGTTTGCCCCCCTGGTGCGCCGGGCGATGGGCGATAACGAAGGGCCAGCTCCGGGTGGAGCGTCGGGTGCCGGAGCCAGTGTCGCGGCTCAGGGCCCGATGACCGAACAGGAAGCCTGTGACATCCTCGGTGTAAAGCCCGGCTGCAGCCGGGAAGATGTAACCGCCGCCCACCGCCGCCTGATGCTCAAGGTGCACCCGGACCGGGGCGGGAACGATTACCTGGCGGCCAAGCTCAACGAGGCCCGGGACCTGCTGCTCGGCAAACGGGCAGCGTGATCAGGGCAGAATGTCGACCTTTACATCCACCGACTGGTTTTCAGACCGGTTGCCTGTCACCCGGTAAGTAATGCCATCCTGCCGGTGGCTCTGGGACGTGCGGGTGCCGCCCAGGGACACCCATTGACCGGGTTCGACCCGTCGAATGGTCATCAGGGCTTCGGTTTCATAGCCCTGGATACTGGCTGGATCTTCTTCAAACGACACGATGTTCAGCTCTACCGCTTGGTCGGATATGGCCTGGGGCGTCACGATAAAGCCGCTGCGGGTTTCTACCTGTTCGAGTATCGCCGCCGGGTTGCGCCCGCCCTGTACCGCAAACGGTATGGTGCGCACATTGCCGGAGGTGATGTGGGCGGACTGGCCATCCTGAACCACCAGTTGCCGTTCGGTGTTCGAATTGGTGGTGATGGTGCGGCGCTCGATATTGGCGCCGGCCCGGTTGTCGGAGATCGTCACACCACCACCGGACTGCTTGCCACCGATGTCCTGCCGGTAGCGAACGCTGATGCGCATCTGCACGGGCGGTACGTCGATGGACTCAATCAACATCCCGATCTCATCCAGTAATCCGGGCTCCCCACGAACCACCAGTTGCTGGCCCCGGGCGGACACCGAGACGGGAGCCTGCTGATAGAGTTCTTTAATCTGGCTGGCAACGTCGGCAGAGGTGCGGTTGTTGAGCTGGTAAACGCGAGACTCCTGGGCGAGGGCAAGGGTTGAAAACAGGGCAAACACCAGTGCCAACAGGCTGGTTGTGATGGAGCGGGTCATGCGTTCAGTCATCTGGGCCTCCGGAGCCGTTACACATACCCGCCAAAAATATTCCGGATTGCGGGTTGCCAATCTGAAAACCGCGGGGTTATAGTGAAAAGCATGAAGACCCTACACGCAGCCTGTCAATTGAATGTTCTGAAAGCTTTCGGTGAGAAACTGAAGGCTGCAGGTTCTGCTGTGTATTTTTGGTGGTTTGGTTATGGCTTTTATTTTAGCCAGAGCCCGGGCCGCCCGTAAGATCTTCATCGACCGAATTTAACGAGGAAGGCAGCCCGGCAAGCAACCCAGGCTGCCACCGGACTCCAAAAAGCCCCGACTGGTAGCCCAGCCGGGGCTTTTTTGATTCTGACACAGGGAAACAGGAACACAGACATGAACATGCCGCTGAAATCCGAAACGCTGGGCGAGCAAATTGCAAGTGCTTGCCAGCACCGACAGGAAGCCACACTGCCAACGGCGGGCGAGTTGCGCCAGCAGTTTCCTGCCGGTGAGCACCTGGTTCGGGCCATAGCCAGTTACCGTGAGCAGATCCGCGCCGTGCTGCACGGTCAGGACGACCGGACCCTGATCGTGATGGGCCCGTGTTCGATTCACGATGAGCAGGCCGCTCTGGATTACGCCACCCGTCTGAAAACCCTGGCGGACGAGGTGAGTGATCGCTTCCTGATTGTGATGCGCGCCTACCTGGAAAAACCACGCACCACGGTCGGCTGGAAAGGCCTTCTGTACGATCCTGAGCGCACGGGCCAGGGCGATCTGAAGCAGGGTCTGGAGCGCTCCCGCAAGCTTCTGCTGGCCTTGTCTGAGCTGGGCCTGCCGCTGGCGACGGAAGCCCTGAGCCCGTTCATGATGGATTACCTGGGCGACCTGGTGAGCTGGACTGCCATCGGTGCCCGCACCACCGAATCCCAGATCCACCGGGAAATGGTCAGCGGCTTGCCCATGCCCACTGGCTTCAAGAACGGTACCGACGGCGGCATTACCGTGGCCAGCCATGCCATGAAGTCTGCTGCTCACCCGCACCATCACATGGGCATCTCCCACAGTGGCGCACCGGTGATGATCTCCACTGCCGGCAACCCGGATACCCACCTGGTACTGCGCGGTGGCCGGGGCGTGACCAACTACGATGAACTGAGTATTGCCAAGGCCGTGGCGGAACTGGAGAAAGCCGGCGTGTCGACCGCAGTGATGGTGGACTGCAGCCACGACAACGCCTGCAAACAGGCCGAGCGGCAAGTAGACATTGCCCGTGAAGTGCTGGCCCAGAAGCGCAGCGGCAACCGGCACATCAAGGGGCTGATGCTGGAGAGCTTCCTGGAATTCGGCCGGCAGGACGACAGCGACAACCTGCTCTACGGTTGCTCCATCACCGATCCGTGCCTGGGCTGGGAGCAGACGGAGGCTCTGATCCGCTCACTGTAGACAGCAACAGCTGCCCGGCCAGCAGCACCAGGATGCCCCCCATGGCCCGGTCGAGCCAGTGTCCGAACCGGTTGAAACCCCGGCGGACACGGGGGTGGGTAAAGAACACCGCCACCATGGCAAACCACAGGCCGGTCGCCAGTGCCATATAGAGTCCGTAGCCCGCCTGTAACAGTACCGGTGTGCCGGGGTTGATGATCACCGAAAACAGCGATACGAAGAACAGTGTGGCCTTGGGGTTCAGAACGTTGGTCAGGAAACCCAGCCGGAACGCTGCCCATCCTGTCTGCACCTTGCCGCCTCTGGCATCCACGTGAATACCGCCGGGTTTGGCGCGCAGGCAATGCCAGGCAATCCACAACAGGTACAGCGCACCAATGATCTTCAGCACGGTGAACAGCATCACCGACTGCTGGATAAGCAAGCCAATACCCAGCAGGGAATAACCAACATGCAGAAGTATGCCAAGGCCAATACCCACGGCACTGAACAGGGCATTGCGCCGGGATTGGGTTAGCGCCTGGCGCAGCATGATGGCAAAGTCCGGGCCCGGGCTGGCCACGGCCAACAGATGAACCAGCGCCACCGTCATGAATTCCAGCCAGTAATTCTGCACCTGATATCTCCGGGTAATGTGAATATTGCGTCAGGCTCCCGACTAAACCCACAAACACCAAGGGATTTTTTGCCGGCTTCACCTGTCAGGCAATGATAAGGTTTCTATACTTTCAGTTGAATTGCCGAATTCTAGCTTACCGGGAGGCAAAATGAACAAGCGTGAAGTGGATGTGGCCATTATCGGTGCCGGGACTGCCGGCATGGTGGCGTATCAGCGGGTTCGCAAAGTCACCGACCGGGTTGTGCTGATAGAGGGTGAACAATACGGCACAACCTGCGCCCGGGTGGGCTGTATGCCCAGCAAATTGCTGATTGCGGCGGCGGAACGGGCCCACGACCTGAGCACCGCTGATAGCTTCGGGGTACTGGCGGGAGACGTGCGCATTGACGGCCGGCTGGTCATGGAGCGGGTGCGTGCAGAGCGGGACAACTTTGTGGCCCCGGTCGTCCGTTCCATGGAAAAGCTGCCGGAGGAACACCGGCTGATGGGCCATGCCCGGTTTGTCGACAGCCATCGCCTGGTGGTAGGTGAACACACCGAGGTGCACGCCGATCGCATCATCATTGCCACCGGCTCCCGGCCCAACGTACCGGGTATTCTGAAAGAAGCGAAAGACCGACTCATCGTTAATGACGATGTCTTTGACTGGCAGGATCTGCCGGAGTCTGTGGCGGTATTCGGCCCCGGCGTTATCGGCCTGGAATTGGGTCAGGCACTGAGCCGGTTGGGCGTACGGGTGCGCCTGTTTGGCATGAGTGGAGGTATTGGTGGCCTTCGGGACGAGAAGATCCGTGATTATGCCAAAGGTGTGTTCGGGGAAGAACTGGCACTGAGCTTGAGCGCCGAGACCCGCCGGGTCGAGCGCACCGAAGGCGGTGTTCACGTCACCTGGCTGGAGAACGGCGAGGAGCATCAGGACACCTATGATTACCTGCTGGCGGCCACCGGCCGCCGTCCCAATGTGGATAACCTGGACATCCAGAACGCGGGTATTGAGCTGGATGACCGGGGCATGCCGGAGTTTGACCCCTACACTCTGCGCTGTGGCGACAGCCATATCTTCATCGCCGGAGACGTGAACAACCATCGGCCTCTGTTGCATGAGGCCGCTGATGAAGGGCGGATCGCCGGTGACAACGCTGCAGCGTATCCCGAGGTACGGACCGGCCTGCGCAAAACACCGCTTGCCGTGGTGTTCAGTGACCCGCAGATTGCCTCAGTCGGGCTGACCCTGCATCAGGTGGATGAGAAGTGCCAGGGTTGTTTCGCCGTGGGTGAGGTGAGCTTTGAAAATCAGGGGCGCAGTAAGGTGATTGGCAAAAACCGGGGGCTGCTGAGAGTGTATGGTGAACACGGCAGTGGTTTGTTCATGGGCGCCGAGATGTTTGGCCCTGCTGCGGAACATATTGCCCATCTCCTGGCCTGGTCGGCGCAGCAGCGTATGACGGTAAGCCAGATGCTGGAAATGCCTTATTACCACCCGGTGATCGAGGAGGGGCTGCGCACCGCGCTGAAAGACCTGAATCGTAAACTGAAGCTGGGACCGGAGCCCGCAGAGGGTTGTATGGACTGTGGGCCGGGTGTCTGACCCGTCCCACAGTTGATCTGAATCAGCGGCTTTGGACCATAATTTATCGTATGGTCAAAGCGTTAGCGGTTGCATTTCGCTGATGGCGCGCCCATATCTTCTCATGGAAGAAGTAAGCAACGGTGTTAATGGCTGGTTCCACCATGGCAATCAGGCTGCCGATCAGAATGTCACCGGTCAGCAGATAGGCTACAGAGAACGCCACCACAAAGTGAGTGATTGCAAAGGTGATGGTTTTCATCAGTGACTGGTCACCTGCGGCACTGTGATTGTGAACAAACAGCTTCAGCGCACTCATGATCAACTCCATAACTAGAAGGGCTATGGAGTCATTAAAGATCAAACGATAATTGTTTCCAAATAGATCTTATGCTTGCCTTTGATAGTGAAGGGCTATTAGTTTTGCTTTTTCCATATAATCTATCGCTATCGCAGGTATTGAAGAACTAAACTTCAGCTATAGCCAGTGAGTGAATAGAGTAAGCGTCAACAAATCCCAAACGTGAATCAGGAGGTTCAAGATGGGTAAGAACTTTATTGGACTGGATACCGAAAAAACCCAGAAGCTGGCAGACTCGCTCAACGAGCTTCTGTCCAATTACCAGATCTTCTATATGAACGTTCGCGGTTATCACTGGAACATCAAGGGCGATAACTTCTTTGAACTTCACGCCAAGTTTGAAGAACTCTACGATGATCTTCTGCTGAAAATCGACGAAATTGCCGAGCGGGTACTGACTCTTGGACACCGCCCGGCCCATGCTTACAGCACTTACATCGAAAAGTCTGATGTGCCCGAGCGCAAAGATGTGTCTGACGGCAAAGAAGCCGTGGGCAACATCGTAGAAAGCTTTGGCAAGCTGATCGCCAAGCAGCGTGAACTGCTTAGCCTGGCTGGTGAGGCTGAAGACGAAGGCACGGTTGCCCTGATGAGTGACTACATCTCGCAGCAGGAAAAAACGGTGTGGATGTACCGGAGTTATCTGGGGCAGTAAGTTGTCGTAGAGTGATTCGAGTAACGCATGGTGGCACTCAGCCGCCATGCGCTGTTCACAAAACTGTCATTGTCCTGCCTTATTTCCTTCCCGATCCTGTAACAGCGGTGAAATAGGTTTCTTTGCTACCGAGTTAGATTTCTAACAAAGCAAAGGAGCGTTCTGTGCAAAAACCGAAAAATATTTTCAAACCATCACTGCTGGCAATCGGTGTCTCTGCCGTATTGTTGACCGGTTGTCTGTCGTCGAGCAATGACAACACCCCGCCACCAGAGGCGCCTCCGGCGGTCACTGGTCTGACACTCGAATTCGTCGGTCGATACAGCTCCGGTGTGTTTGGTGAAAGTGCCGCAGAGATCACCGCGTACGACTCCGCCAGCCGCAGAGCGTTTGTGGTGAATGCCCAGGAAGGGGCGCTGAACGTGCTGGATCTGAGTGACCCATCAGCACCAACCCTGCTTGATACCCTGACGGTTGGCGGTATTGCCGATAACGCCGTTGTTAACAGTGTCGCGGTCCGGAACGGACTGGTTGCTGTCGCCATCGAATCTTCACCCAAGACAGAACCGGGATTCGCTGCCCTATACGATGCTGCGACACTGTCCCTGCGCGGCTTTATAGAGGTTGGTGCTCAGCCGGATATGCTCACCTTCACCCCGGATGGCAAATACCTTCTGGTGGCCAATGAGGGCGAGCCGAGCGACGACTACCAGATTGATCCGGAAGGCTCTGTTTCCGTCATCGATGTGACTGACCCTGACAACCTGCAGGTCAGGACCGCAGATTTTACCGCCTTCAATAGCCAGAGAGCGCAGCTGGTGGCGGATGGTGTTCGGGTATTCGGGCCGGGTGCCAGTGTCGCCCAGGACATGGAGCCGGAGTACATCACAGTGAGCGCCGACAGCACCACTGCATGGGTGGCGTTGCAGGAGAACAACGCACTCGCGAAAGTGGACATCGCCTCGGCCACCATCACTGAGATCCTGCCGCTGGGCTACAAGGATCATGGCGTTGAAGGTCAGGGTCTGGATGCCAGCGATAGCAACAATGCCATCGACATCAAACCCTGGCCGGGGATTCTCGGTATGTACCATCCGGATGCCATCGCCAGCTTCAGCAGTAACGGCGAGACATACATCCTGACCGCCAACGAGGGCGATGCCCGGGCCTGGGGTGAGGATAACCCAGCCTATTGGGGGCCGGGAGATTCGGAGGACCCTGACTTTGGTGGTGACGCCAGTCAGGGCTTTGTCGAGGAAATACGATTCAAGCACTTGTTCCACAAGAGCGGTTTTGACCGCCGTGTGGGTAATGACATGCCGCCACAGCTCTACGCTCTGGCCAAAGGCGCACTGTTGAACCCCGAGGTGTTCGACTACTGCGGCGCCAGTGCCGGTGAGCCAGGCGGCTGTCGGGAAGATGAACAACTGGGCCGCCTCACGGTGACCTGGACCATGGGCTACCGTACTGATGAAAACGGCGACCCTGTAATGTTCAACACTTCCGGTGTTGAGGACCCGGTAGGTGACCGCCTGATGTATGACGCGGTTTACGCATTTGGTGGCCGCTCCCTGGCGATCTGGTCCGCTGACGGTGACCTGGTGTGGGATTCCGGCGACATGGTTGAGCAGTATCTGGCCAATGACGCCTGCATGGCCGGATCGCAGCGTGATGTCCCCTGTGCTGAGTTCTTTAACTCTAACCACAGTGCCGGGGATTCGTTCCTGAACCGCTCGGATAACAAGGGACCAGAGCCGGAAGCGGTAACAGCGGCCACCTTTGGAGATCGTACCTTTGCGTTCCTGGGCCTTGAGCGCATGGGTGGTGTCATGGTGTTTGACGTAACCAATCCGCAGTCGCCGTCTATTGTGGACTATCTGAACACCCGGGAAGAGTGGGTGATGGACCCGGAAACCAACCTGGCCATCGCCGGTGATCTGGGGGTCGAGGATATTACCGTGATTCCGGCGGACCAGTCGCCCAACGGCGAGGTGCTCTTGCTTACTGGTAATGAAGTGAGCGGCACAACAGCTGTTTACCGGGTGGTTCTGCAGTACGCAGAATGACCTGAGATCGGTTCAGCCACACGTTAAACCCCGCCCATGTGGCGGGGTTCGTCATTTCATGGGGTTAGGTGTCAGGTTTCATATAACTGACATATTTAGTTAACAAATCGTTCATAAACCATCGCCATAGTGACATCACGAAATTCAACACCGATCAATGATGATCACTGATGGAGAAGAACGTAATGAAAAAGCAATTGCTGGCACTGGCTATTGGTTCCATGGTTGTCGCTCCCGTAGCGATGGCTGACAAGGGTCCGACCGTTTACGGTAAGGTGAACGTGTCCTATGAGAATCAGGACCGTGAGCGTGCAT
Source organism: Marinobacter sp. MBR-99 (assembly GCF_040547575.1). Taxonomy (NCBI): domain Bacteria; kingdom Pseudomonadati; phylum Pseudomonadota; class Gammaproteobacteria; order Pseudomonadales; family Marinobacteraceae; genus Marinobacter; species Marinobacter sp. MBR-99. Next base: position 179,294 of record NZ_JBEPPY010000004.1, read on the forward strand.
CATTTTCCAACGACGCCTGGCGTTTGCAGAGCAATTCTTCCCGTTTGGGTGTGAAGGGTGAGCTGGACCTGAACATTGAAGATGTGGTCGCTGTTTATCAGGCTGAATATCAGATCAACGTTGATGATGGCGGCACCCCGTTCAGCCAGCGCAACATTTTCGGTGGCTTTAAGCATGCTAACGCCGGTACCCTGATTGCCGGTAACTTTGACACCCCGCTCAAGCGCGCCGAAATGGGTGTTGACCAGTTCAACGATACCCCGGGAGACATTGATTTCCTGATGGCTGGTCAGCTGCGCGCCACCAATATCATTCAGTACAGTTCTCCTAAACTGGCTGATGTACTGACCCTGAACGTAGCGTTCATTCCGGGCGAGGAATTCGACAATTCAGGCAATGCAGACATCAACGATGGCCCTGCCGATGCTATCTCTGCGTCACTGACGTTCCAGAAGGACATCTTCTACGGCGCGATCGCCTACGACTCCGAGACAACCACTCGTACTCGCGGCAGCAGCACGCCTCGCCGTTTCGTTGACTCAGACGGTGGCGCTCAGGATCCGCAGAACGACATCCTTCGATTCGTAGCGGGTGTCAATACCAGTGCCTTTGAAGCCGGTTTCCTGTATCAGTTGGCTGAAGGCGCCAACAACAACATGGAAGACACCAGCTATCTGGTCAGCGGTGCGTTCAAAACTGGAAATCTGAAGCTGAAGGCTCAGTATGGCCTGACCGAGGGCGACCTCACTGATGAAGAACGCAGCCTGTGGGCGCTGGGTGCTGACTACAAGGTTGGCAAAAACAGCAAGGTCTATGCGTTCCTGACCGAAGTTGAGGAAGACCTGAGCGAAGACAAAGACACCACCTTCGGTATTGGCTTCGACCACAAGTTTTCCATGTAATACCTTTTTCATGTCGCGTCACTTCGCCGGGCCCCGCAAGGGCCCGGCTTTTTGCGTTTCAGACCGCCAGTTTCAGGGTGGGTACATCCTGATGCAGGAACCATTTTTCGGTCACCACCTTGCGGGTGAACCAGTGCGAACGCATCAACGTGCTGGCAACAGGCTGTTTCAGCCACTCAGGTAGTTCCCAGCCGGGTGGCTGTTCGGTGGCACGGTTGCCAAAGCGTTCGGCAATGCGCTCACCGTAGTGCTGGAGCGAGACCGCGGAAAAGTCTGAGGCATGCAGAATGACATCGGCGGCAATCAGGGCTGATTCAATGGCCGGCCGGATGCCTTCGCCACTTTGGGTATAGGCCAGCCCGGCCGCATCACCAATCAGCAGCACACCGTCGTCTACCAGTGGCCGATCGGCGTGGGCATAAAGCAGGTAGGCATGGCCCTTGAACCGGCCCGGCAGGTCGGCCGGAATCCGTCCTTGCTGCTTCATCTCGTCCACGAAGGCTTCTAGGTGGTCTGTTAGCCGGTGATTGTCTTCCCGCCCCAGACCAATATTCAGGAAGTTGCCTTTACGGAATACCCAGGCGTAACCCTTGAGATCCCGACAAAACCAGAGCTCCGGAGTGTCTCCCCGGGCTTCACAGGCGCTGGCCTGTTCCGGTGTCATCTCGAATTCCACTTCCTTGGCGGCCACCACCGTTTCGTGTTTACCGGGGCCATTGCCGAGCAATTTGGCGACCGGGCAGAAGTGCCCCCCGGCGCCGATCAGTAGCGGGGCCTGCCACTGCCCGTTAATCACCCAGTTGCCGTTGTTCCGGTCGATGGATTTAACCGGGGTGGCCAGTTGCTTCGGAGAATTCACACGGTCGAGCAGGAAGGCATCGAATTCGCAGCGGCGTATGCCGTAACTGACAATGCCGTGATGGTCATTCTCCACGGCAGGCTGGTCCATCATGCCGATGCGGAAACGACGAATGGGTTGAAGGGTCCGGCCAGTGGCGTAATCCTCCGGTTTGATTTCCAGGCTTTCCATGACGGCAGGCGTTACCCAGCCGGCGCAGGTTTTGTCCCGGGGAAAGCTGGCTTTGTCGATGACTAATACGTTCTTCCCGGCGGTCTCCAGGCTGCGTGCCAGCGTAGAGCCCGCCGGGCCGGCACCAACAATGATCACGTCGTAGTAGTCCATCAGCTGTCCTCCGGTGTTGCCGGAAAAGCGTACAGGTCTTGCCGGCTCTGGGGGAGCTGGTTGTTGTCACCGTGGGTGAACACCACCTGGAACAGCTGCAGTGAACCCGCCCGGAACGCGGCAACAGACCCGGCCAGGTAGAGCCGCCAGGCGCGGGTGAAGTGTTCATCATACATCTCGGTAACGCGATCGGCGTTGGCTTCGAAGCGCTCCGTCCAGTGGCTCAGGGTCTGCGCGTAGTGCAATCGCAGGTTCTCCACATCCAGCACAGAGAAGTCGCCGTGCTCACAGATTTCCATGAACTCGCCGATGCTGGGGGGATAAGCACCGGGGAATATCCGTTTCTCAATCCAGGCGTTCATCAGCATGGGCCGGTTGCGCCCGATGCTATGGAGCAGGGCAATGCCATTGGGTTTCAGGCTGCGTTTGATCAGCTCGGACAGAGCGGGGTAGTTTTCCTTGCCGACATGCTCCAGCATGCCGATGGAAACGAACGCATCGTACTGGCCGGTGATATTGCGGTAATCGTCTTCAACATAGGTAATGAGATTGTCCAGTCCCTGTCGCTCAGCTTCTGACTGCGCGTACGACAGTTGTTCCCGGGATATGTTGTATGAGTGAACTTTCACGCCATAGTTGCGGGCCATATATCGGGCCAGCCCGCCCCAGCCGCAGCCGGCTTCCACCACCGTCATACCCGGTTTCAGGCGCAGCTTACGGCATACGTGCTCGAGCTTGGCCAGTTGTGCCTGTTCCAGGGTTTTGTCGGCACTTTCATAGTAGGCGCAGGTGTATTGCATTTCCGCCTGATCCAGCCAGAGTTGGTAAAACTCGTTGCCCAGATCGTAGTGGTGGTGAATGTTCTCTTTGGCCTCGGAAATGCCGGTTGCTCTGGGGTTATGATTCCGCCACAGAGCGTCCAGCCATCTGGGCCACTTCTGGCGGGCGGCATGAACAGAGCGGTACAGAGTTTCCATCAGATCTGGCAGGTCACCGTCCACTTCCAACCGGCCAGCACTGTACAGGTCGCCAAAAGCCAGATTGGGGTTGGCGACCAGAGAATAAAGAGCTTTGTGATCCTTCAGGTGCAAGGTGAAGCGGGCGGCCGCCTGTTCTGGCTCAATGGCCTCACCATTCCATAGCTGGAAGCGTATGGGGGGGGAGCCGGCCATTCGCATCAGCTTGGCAATCAGCCAGCGTTCATAGCTGTGTGGTTGCCGATCAGCCTGGCTATTTTCCAATGGCAGGCTAAGAACATGTGCTTTGGTATTGCTGTCAGAATAGTCCGTCTTTGGAGCTGTGCCCTGTGCCATGAAACCTCTCTCCCTTCGCGTTAAATCTCCGGCGTATTCCCGAATGCATCACTGAGAGTCGCGTTTCTGAATCAGTATAGGAAATGATCAGAGTTTGTCAGGTTTATTGGCTAAGGAGAGCAGCAGGCAGGGTCGGGTTGCTCGCCCGACCCTGCGGAGAGGTTAATAAGTAGAGCTCATGCCAAACCATTCCGGGAAGATGACGATCAGCGCCAACACCAGAATCTGGATCAGTATGAATGGCACAATGCCTTTATAGATATCGACAGTGCGGACATTCGGTGGCGCCACCCCCTTGAGATAGAACAGCGAAAACCCGAACGGCGGCGTCAGGAAGCTGGTTTGCAGGTTCATGGCCACCAGAATGGCAAACCACAGCATGTTGATGCCCAGGGCTTCCGCCACCGGCGCCAGAATCGGCACGATGATGAAAGAAATCTCCACAAAGTCGATGAAGAAGCCCAGAACCAGAATCACCAGCATGGCCAGAATGATGAAGCCCCATTGCTCACCTGGCAGCATCAACAGCCACTCTTCAAGCAGGTAGTCGCCACCGGTATAGCTGAACACCATCGAGAAGGCTGTGGCGCCAATCAGAATGGCAAAGACCATGGCAGTCACGCTAACGGTATCTTTTGCCGCATCCCAGACCATTTTGAAGGAGAACTGCCGGTAGATCAGGGCCAGGACCACCGCGCCAATGCCGCCCAGGGCAGAGGATTCGGTGGGTGTGGCGATGCCGGTGAAAATGGAACCGAGTACAACCACGATCAGAGCCAATGGTGGAATAATCGCCAGCAGGGCGTCCCGAATTTCCTTGCCCCGGCTGACTGTGTCGTCTTCCTTGGGCATGGCTGGCGCGGTCTGGGGTTTTAGCCGGGTCAGGACCAGGATGTAAACAATGTACAGGCCAATCAGCAGCACCCCGGGGCCGACGGCGGCCTTGAACAGGTCGCCAACGGGCAGTCCCAGCACATCACCCAGGATGATCAGGATGATGGAGGGAGGCACAATCTGCCCGAGAGTGCCGGATGCACAGATGGTGCCGGTTGCAAGCCGTTTGTCATACTTGTGGGCGAGCATCACGGGAAGGGAAATCAACCCCATCGCCACCACGCTGGCGCCCACCACACCGGTAGAGGCCGCCAGTAATGCACCCACCAGAATGGTGGAAATCGCGAGCCCGCCCGGCAAACCGCCGAACAACCTGCCCATGGAGGTGAGCAGTTGTTCCGCCAGTTTGGTGCGCTGCAGCACCACCCCCATAAAAATGAACAGTGGCACCGCCATAAGAACCGTATTCTGCATCACGCTCATGATGCGGAACGGCATGAAGGCGAACAGGTCCATGCCCTCGGCGTAGATGCCAAACACCAGCGCTACACCACCAAAGGTGAAGGCAACCGGGAAACCGAACATCAGCATGATCAGGGCCACGCCGAACATAATCATACCGATCATGCCAGGCCTCCCGCGCTGTGCTCGCCAACGTATCCTTTCTCGCCCGACAGCACCCGAATGGCGTAGGTCACCATGTTCAGGCCAGCGGTGGCCATGAAGACAGCGCTAAGTGGGATGAGCGCTTTGATGACCCAGCGATGAGGGAGGCCGCCCGGATCGCCACTACCTTCACCCATCTGGAAGGAGTCGAGGGCGAAGCTGTAGCCATAACGGCCAATCAGGTAGGCAAAAGGAATGACAAAAACCAGGGCGCCAAGAATGTTCACCCAGGCCTTGGTTTTGTTGCTCCATCGGGTATAGAACACGTCTACCCGAACGTGGCCGTCTGTGCGAAGGGCGTAGGGAATGCCGAGCAGAAAGACCACGGAATACAGGTGCCACTCCATTTCCTGCATGGCGATGGAGACATCGTTAAAGGCGTACCGCGCAACCACATCATAAAACACGTTCAGGGCCATCAGTATCATGGCCACGCAGGCGATCACGCCGCACAGTTTGGAGAGCCAGGCCAGGCTCTTGTCGAGTTTGATTATCCAGTGCATGGAGCGTCTTCCTCCGCAAAGCGGATGCGTATCTGTGAAACGAAAAAACCGGGATCACTGCGTTGAGCGATCCCGGCTCTGTTACTTCTTATCCTCAGTTTACTCGACTTCGGCCATGGTATTCAGGTACGCGCGCTCAGAAATGTCTGTGTAGGCGCGGCTCTGGCGCAGGTAATTCTCCTGGGATTCAACAATGCGGGCTGACAGGTCATTGCGCTCTGCAGCTTCCTTGAGCAGCCTCTTGTTGGCGTCATACATGGCCTGGAAGATGTCATCCGGGAACCGCTTGATTTGCACGTTCGGATACTGTTCCTTGATGTTGGCCCAGGCTTCCGCGTTAGCGTGCTGGGAGTGAACCAGCATGTCGTAGGAAGCGGTGCGCATGGCCACTCGCATGATTTCCTGGAGATCCGCTGGCAGGCGGTCCCACACTCGCTTGTTCACCAGAAACTGCAGTTCCGTGGCCGGCTCGTGCCAGCCAGTGTAGTAGTAATCGGCAATCTGCTGGAAGCCAAGGCGAAGGTCCAGCGCCGGGCCTACCCACTCAACGGCGTCAATGGTGTTGCGTTCCAGTGCAGTGTACAGCTCGCCGGGGGCGATGTTGGTGGGGTTAACGCCAACCTCTGCAAAGACTTCACCGGCAAAGCCCGGAATACGCATTTTCAGGCCTTTCAGGTCGTCCAGCGATTTGATTTCCTTGCGGAACCAGCCGCCCATCTGAACGCCGGTGTTACCGCCGGGGAACGACAGCATGTTGTGGGGCTCGTACACTTCCTGCATCAGCTCCATGCCGCCACCATGGTAGAACCAGGCGTATTGCTCTATGGCGTTCATACCAAATGGCATGCTGGTGAAAAACAGGGTCTCAGGTACCTTGCCCTTCCAGTAATAGGAGGCCGAGTGCCCCAGGTCATACTGACCAGCCTTGACCATATCAAACACGCCCAACGGGGCCTTGTGCTTGTTGGCGGAATCGATGCGTACCGTCAGCCTGCCATTGGACATTTTTTCGACGGTTTCTGCGAAGCGTTTGGTGGTGTCACCGAAAATCGGGAAATTCGGGCCCCAGGTTTCGGCCATCTTGAGTGTGAATTTGTCTTGGGCGAGCGCCTGAGTGGCGGCAAAGGTGGTTGCCACAGCCAGCACAGCCGCGGAAAGAACAGAACGGATCTTCATTGCTCTTCTATCCTCTTGTCTTATTGTATTTGTCGTTTTCGATGGACCCGGTTCCCTGTAGGAAACCACCGTCCGGACAGTCTAGTTCAGAGTAGCAACTACCGTGGCCCTGCTGCAGCAAAAAATGACCCATGTACGACATAGGTCTAAGAACAGCGGCTGGTGAGAGCGTCACATATCCTGCATGCGGCCGATCTGGCTGGCCATGCGCATGGCCTCGTGTTCTTCCAGGGATTTCAGGTCTTCCAGAAGGGTCTTGGCCTCGGGAATCTCGGCCTTGCCAATCAGGTTGTCGTAAAGGTTCATGACCTGATCATGGAAATCGAAAATTTCCCGGGCAATGCCGGCAAAGTCCAGGTCGTTGTAGTGAGTGTCGCAGGTGCGTTCATTCTCAATGGGTTTGTGCACACCGTAGTCATAAAGGCGGGTGTTCATGGCTTTCGAATCGGCCTGTTTTTCATACTCGGCCACGGCTCTTGCCAGCAGGTCTTCGTGGCGGCTGATGTAATCCAGCAGGGCGCTGGCCCGCTCATCCTGGTTCAGAGCCGCCGATTCGTGCAGGCAGCGGGCAAGATGAGCGTGCAGTTGCCGGGTCCAGTCGATCAGATCTGCGAAGGTTTTAATTTCCATGTTGTTATACTCCGGTCAGAGTTGAGTTTGCCTTTATGCGTTTATCCTATCAGTCTAGACCGGGTTGGTGATGATGTGCGTCATACGGAGTTGTAAATGAATCCTTCTACCCTCATCGGCATGGTTGCCGGTCTGGCGGTCCTGGCCAGTGTGCTGTTGTGGTCGGCACAAGACCCAATGCTGTTTCTCAACCTGCCTGGCCTGGCGATTGTGATCGGGGGCACCCTGGCCGCGACATTTATCTCGTTTCCGCTGAAAGAAGTGCTGAGGGTCTTCAAGTTGCTGGGTACCGTGGTGCGCAACGAAAAGCTCTACACCCAGCAAGACATCGACGAACTGGTGCGGATTTCCCGGTTGTGGATTGACGGCAAACTGCCCCAGGTGGAACGGGAGCTGGAGCATGTCCGCAACCCGTTCCTACGCTCCGGCGTGCAGCTGGTGATTGAGTTGAACCCGGAAGAAGACATCATGGATTTTCTGGAGTGGCGGGTGGCCCGGCTGCGCGCCCGGGAGCATGCAGAAGCCCAGCTGTTCCGGGTGATGGCCAGCTTTGCCCCCGCTTTTGGCATGATCGGAACCCTGGTGGGACTGATCAACATGATGTTCCTGCTGGGGGATGGCAACATGACGGTGATCGGCCAGCAGTTGGCCATAGCACTGATGACCACCTTTTACGGCATTCTGTTGGCGAACCTGATCTTCAAGCCGGTGGCGGTCAAGCTGGAACGCCGCACCGAACAGCGCATTATCCTGATGCGAATGGTGATGCAGGGGATCTCCATGATGTGCAAAAAACGCAGCCCGTCGTTGATGCGGGAAACCCTGAAATCTTTTGTGGCCAGTTATGAGGATGAGATCCGCGATATGCACCCGGCAGGCGGGAATGGCGCCGGGGTGCAGGTGAAATCTGGCCGCGCGGGTGGCGCAGCGGATGCCTGAGCTGGACCCGGGCACCTCCGGGGTGGCCAAGCGGGCAGACCACCTGCGGATTCCGGTGACCCAAAGTACCGAGGAAGATAGCTGGCTGGTGACCTACCTGGATGTCATTACCCTGCTGCTGGTGATGTTCGTGGTCATGCTGGCGTTATCCGGGGGGCCGTCGGAGGAACCGGGTGAGCAGATCAGCCTTGCCCCACCGGTGGTCGAGCCGTTAGCAACGGTTCCGGAGCCGGCAACAGGGCAGACTCCGGCGAGCAGTGAGTCTGAGGCCTTCGCCGATCGGGCGCGGGCAACCCTGCAGGCGGCGGGCCTGGGCGACGATATTACGGTGATACCGCAACAGGACGGCGTTCGTTTCCGGATCAGCAACGATATTCTGTTTGGTTCCGGGGAGGCGGTGTTGTCTGCCGAGGGCGTCCGGCAGCTGGAGAATCTGGTACCACTGCTGGCGGACTCGGACTATCAGGTTACCGTTGCCGGCCATACCGACAGCCTGCCGATACAAACTCCGCGTTTTCCTTCCAACTGGGAGCTGTCATCCGCCCGGGCGGGCAGTGTGGTGCGCCTGTTTGAAGCCGCGGGTGTTGCCCGCAGCCGCCTGCAGGCTGCCGGCTATGCAGACACCCGGCCCCTGTACCGGAACGACACCGAGCAGGGCCGGTCCCGCAATCGGCGGGTTGAGATTATTCTTGAGGGCGCTCCGTCGCGCTGAACGTTCATGGTGATTCGCCCGATCCGGAGTACACTTGAGGATACGATGAGTGAATGCAGTAATCAGGGAGCGAGCAGGTCATGACCGTTGAGCTGGGTGTTATCGAAGGTTTCTACGGCCCAATGTGGAGTTGGGCAGAGCGGGGGCGCCTGATGACCTCGCTGGCGGCCCATGGCTACAGCTTTTACCTGTATGCCCCGAAAGCGGACCCCTACCTGCGCCGTCGCTGGCAGGAACCCCACCCGGCAGACCAGGCGGCAGAGCTGGAATCCTTTGCCCGCTTGTGCCGTCATGAGGGGGTACGTTTCGGGATAGGCCTGAGCCCGTTCGAGATTTTCAACCGGTTTGATGATGCCGCCCGGGAAGCGCTGGCGGCCAAGCTCCGGATGCTCGACCGGGTGGGCATTCAGGAACTGGCTATCCTGTTTGATGACATGCGTTCGGAAGTGCCGGAACTGGCTCGCACCCAGGCCGAGATTGTCCGCTGGATTCGGGATAACACCAAGGCCACCACCATCAGTATGTGCCCCACCTACTATTCCGACGACCCGGTGCTGGACCGGGTGTTCGGAGAGCGCCCGGCGGACTATCTGGAAACCCTGGGAGCCGAGTTGCCGAAAGAGGTAAGGGTATTCTGGACTGGGGAAGAAGTCTGCTCACGGGAAATCTCGCCAGGGCACCTGAAGCGGGTGGGAGATCGTCTGGGCCGCAAACCGGTGCTGTGGGATAACTACCCGGTGAATGATGGTGACCGGATGTCCCGGCATCTGCATTTGCGGGCCTTTACCGGGCGGCCTGCAAACAACGCGGCCCATCTGGCGGGCCATGCCATCAATCCGGCATTACAGCCGGCCCTGACGGCTATTCCGGCGCTCACCCTGGCGGAATCGTACCGGCAGGGGCCGAATTATCAGTATGGCCAGGCGTTTCATCATGCCGCCCGGGAGCTGCTGGGGGTAGACCTGGCCAATCAGCTGCAGAAAGACCTGCTGGTTCTCCAGGATGCCGGGCTCGAGCGGATCAGTGACGAAAAGAAACAGGCCCTGATCCACACCTACGATGCCTTTGACCACCCGGCCGCCAACGAGATTCTGCGCTGGCTGGCGGGAGACTATCAGGTAACCGACGAAATGGTGCAAACCCAGTAACCGGGAATTACTCCAGGTAGTAGTCGACGGTGGACACCACCCGCACGGTTTTCACTGGCTGCTGTTGTTCAGAAATTCCGGGTGCCTGGTCCCGCGCCAGGATCTGAAACACGCCCTGATTGGCCCGCCGCAAACCGCCAACGCTGGCGTTGGCGTCCCGGGCGAATTGTTGGGCGGCTTCCCGAGCGGAGGCAGTGGCTTCGGCAATCATCGCCGGTTTGATATCGTTCAGGCCGCTAAACAGGTAAGTGGGGCCACCGGGGCCGTAATCGGTGGTCAGCAGTACCCCGGAATCCACCAGTTCACTGACGTTCTGGGCCGCCTGGCGAATGCGCTCAATCTGGGTGCTGCGCACCATCAGTGTCTGGTTGATGATGAACTTCTGTTCGCCCTCACCCTGATAGGGGTTGGCGCGAGTATCCGTTACGTCCAGCCGTTGCAGTTCAACCGCGTTCTTGTCGATGGCCTGCAACTCCAGGAAGGCATAGATGGCTTCGCGGCTGTTGCGTGCTTTTTCCTGGGCTTGCTCCAGGGTGTTGCCCGTGGCGACAAAGCGGATTGGCCAGAGTGCCAGGTCGGCCTGCACCTCCCGCTCAGCAACACCTTTGACGGTGACATAGCGGTCCGATGTTTTCAGGCCGGTGAGCCCTTCTTTCAGTAACGAAGCAGAGAGAATGAGGCTTATGCCCAGGATAATGGCAACAACAACTTTCATGGTTCAGTCCCTTGTGTGAATCAACGTGCCTATTCTGTAATGCACCGGACCTCGGGTCCACTGCTGAAGCGTTCCCGCATGGCTTTCTGGCGCCGATCCGTGTCCCGGAATTCTGGAGGCAGGGGTTGGATCAGATACAGGTAATCGCCCTTGTCGAGGTTGCCGGCCAAAGGTGCCCTTCGTTCCTCGTCTGGCCAGAACACCGGGCTGATCACCGCCACGGAAAGCTCCGGCGCCTGTTGTTTGAGCAACGCCACCGTGCCCAACCCCTGCTCACTGTGGAAGGTGCCGGTCAGGTGCACTACCTGGTGGTCCGGGTGCTGTTGATGGGCCTGCAGGATGCGCATGGCCATGGTGTTGTCGCGCAGTAGTTGGGCTTTGTAGGTGTTATCCATGCGCTCGGCCATGGAGGGATCACCCTGGCCGTGGCTGCTGCTGATCGCCTCGACAAACTTTTCCCGGTAGGCGGGCGTGTCGCGGAAGGGCTGCTCAGGCAGCGTTTGCCGTTGGTCGGCGGGCAAGCGCTCGAGGTAGTCCGGGCCGGTGCGGCCCACGCAACGAACCACATCGGCAGGGGCATTGGCGGCAACAACGGGAAGATCATGGCGGCGGGCAAATTCCACCAGCGGCCGGTAAGAAGCCCGGTAGTTGTTCCAGGCACTGGCGTCTTCGATCATTTCGGTCTCGCCGGTAATACCCTCAAGGTAGCTGTCCAGGGCCGGTTGATGGTCCAGGTTGAACTGTTCGAGGGTGAGCACCTGGCGCGGGCGATAATGGTAAAGCTGTTGCTGTAACCGGGCCTGCAAAAGGTGTGAGGCCTGGTGGCCATGATACTCGCCAATCACCACCACATCGGTGCTGGCCAGTGCTCGTGCCAGGTTATCGATAGTGACTGGCTGGCTGGAATGGCTGTCGAACAGTACGCTGTCATAAAGGATTTGAGGTTGCGCTGGCTCCGCGCCAAACGGCGTGGGCAGCTGGGCACAACCGGCCATCAGAGCCAGGCAGATGGCCAGCACAGGGTGGCGAACGCGGTTGGGTGTGGCCATCGGCAATCTCAATCAGGTTTGTTGGTGCGCCCTTCGCGCCAGTTGTCTCCCAGTCTCTGCTCCACATATTCGCGGATAAACTGGCGGACTTTCTGTGACGGGGTGACATCTTCTGCCTTGCACAGTTCCTCGAAGGCCGCTTTTTTCTCCGGGTCAATCAGCAAAGTCAGTCGGGCGGTGCGGTTTTCCTTGGACATTGGTCTTAGCGCTCACTTATGTTAATCAAGTTAACATTGAATGTAATATCAATGAGCATATAATGACTGAGCTATAGTCGCAACCGGGAAGTGCCCATGTCGCATCGCTCGCATCTGTTTTCACTGAGAATGGCCCATGCAGTCCGTGAAGCCTGTGTGGATGAGCGTTATACCGGTAGCCGTTTCCTGAAAGACCTGATGGCCGGCGTTACCGTTGGCATCATTGCCATCCCCCTCGCTATGGCGCTGGCGATTGCCAGCGGTGTTGCCCCCCAGTATGGCCTTTATACCGCCTTCATTGCCGGTTTTGTGATTGCTCTGTTCGGCGGCAGCCGTTACAGCATCTCTGGCCCCACTGCGGCATTTGTGGTGATCCTGTACCCGATTGCCCAGAGTTACGGGCTCGGTGGCCTGCTACTGGCCACCCTGATGTCCGGGGTGCTGCTGGTGATCATGGCGGTGATGCGCCTGGGCCGTTTTATCGAGTATATCCCGGAATCCGTCACCCTGGGGTTCACCGGCGGTATTGCCGTGGTCATCGCCACCCTGCAGGTGAAAGACTTTTTCGGCCTGTCCGTGGAGGTCATGCCGGAGCACTACTGGGACAAGTTGGCGGTGCTGGCCCAGCAGTTACCAGCGCTGGATTCCATGAGCACACTGGTGGCGGCCATTACCCTGGCTGTCATGCTGCTTTGGCCCCGGCTGAAAACGCCGGTGCCGCCGCATTTGCCTGCGGTGATTATCGGAAGCCTGTTGGCAATCTGGTTCAATGCCAATGGCGCTGCCATAGAGACCATCGGTTCCCGGTTCAGTTATCTGTTGCCTGATGGCAGTACCGGTGCCGGTATTCCCCCCTTTCTTCCCGAGTTTGTCTGGCCCTGGCAGCAATTGAATGCCCAGGGTGAGCCGGTGGGCCTGTCCTGGAGCATGATTCGTGAGCTGCTGCCGGCTGCGTTTGCCATTGCCATGCTCGGGGCCATTGAGTCCCTTCTGTGTGCTGTTGTGCTGGATGGCATGACTGGCAAGCGCCACAGCGCCAACAGTGAGCTGATGGGGCAGGGTATAGGCAATATCGTGGTGCCGTTTTTCGGTGGGATTACTGCCACCGCCGCCATCGCCCGGTCTGCTGCCAACTATCGGGCCGGGGCACAGTCGCCGGTGGCGGCCATGGTTCATGCCCTCGTGGTGTTGCTGGCGCTGGTGTCACTGGCGGGTATTCTGGCTTACCTGCCCATGCCGGCCATGGCTGCCCTGTTGATCATGGTGGCCTGGAACATGAGCGAAGCCCCCAAAGCCGTGCATTTGCTGAAAACCGCCCCACGCAGCGACGTACTCGTGTTCCTGACCTGTTTCAGCCTGACAGTCGCGCTGGATATGGTGATTGCCATCACCACCGGGGTGTTGTTGGCGGCGGTTCTGTTCATGCGTGAAATGGCACAAATGACTAAGGTGACAGACATAACCGACAACAAGCGCGTGGTGCAGGCCGGGCTGCCGAAAGGCTGGCGGGTGTTCAAGATTAATGGTCCGCTGTTCTTTGCTGCCGCTGACCGGGTGTTCGGTGAGTTGGCGGACCTGTCGCAGGAAACTCGCGGCTTTGTACTGTATATGGACGGCGTGACCGTACTGGATGCTGGCGGGCTGGCAGCGTTGAACAAACTGATTGACCAGTGCCGAAGAACCGGCGCCGAAGTGATGATTGCCGATCTTCAGTTTCAGCCGCTTCGAACATTGGCCCGGGCAGGGCTCAAGCCAGAACCGGGTGTTAGCAGTTTCTATCCATCACTGGCCTCGGCTCTTGAAACTCTCAGTTCCCGCCGCAGTGCCCCGCAGATGCTTTGATCCGCTTACATCGGCCAGTGCAGTTGCAGGTTCCCGCCGCCAAAGCCGAATTTGTGCAGATAGAAGGTGGGGTTCAGGGTTAATACTGACTGGTTGTCGGCAGTGAGCCGGGTTTCGATGGGCACCGCCAGTTTGCCGGTAAAGCCGGTGTGCCTGCGCTGATCCTCCGCGCGTTCAAAGGTTTGTCGAATCTCCGGCGCACTGAGATAGATGCCGGGGCTGATGCTGGTGTGTTGGCTTGCCTGCAAGGTGATTTCACCGAACACGGTCGGTTCCCGCCGGCGGATGTTGCCGTGATCATTCAGCTCTCTTCCAAAGTACCCTGTCTCGTCCAGTTGCAGCCAGGCCAGCCCCAGCGTTGGCGACAAGTGGTGATGCGTCAGGGAAGCTGAAACATGGGCGCGGAGATGATCCCGCTCAAATGCCGAAGCTTGATTCTCCTCTGGTGCCTGTAACTGATACTCTCGCCGGGTATGCTCTCCCTCCAGATGCATCCGGACTAGCCATTGCCCCGCCGTTTGGCCATGGCTGATGGCCACTCTCAGCGTTTCGTTGCTGACGGTCAGGTTCTGCCGCCGGCTGATGAAGCGGGCATCCGGAGAAGCGTTGATCGATACAGTAGTGCCCGCGCCGGCGTGGTGTGCTTCCCGGTGCCACTGGAGAAAAAAGGACCTGGGTTCTTTGTCGAAACGGTCGGTGGTGTCGGTTTTTTCGTTAAAGTAGTAGTCTGGCAATATCACGCTGCCGTGAAGCCAGCTCTGGTCTGTTAGGTGGTGGCGGGCGCTCAGATAGATGTCGGACTCTGCCTTGTCGGAATACACATCACCCTGTAGCCAGACTTCGGTGTTTTGGCCCAGATTCTGACGGAAACCGACCAGTTGTCTCTGATAAGGGCCGTCCAGGTCTTCACTGCGCTGAATGTCGAGCAGAAAACCGTTCTGGTTGTCCCGGAACCCGAAATCCTGGCGAAACCGGAAATCGTAATAGAGCCGTCGACTGCTGACGCTGCCGCCGGTGCCGCGTATTCCGTTGTCGGTGGCTGCCGGCATGTGCTGGCGGTGGTCAAAGGTGAGTTCATGCAGAAAACGCTCGGTGTCGTAGGGCTCATCCCTACCAAGCACCACGGCATCGGCCCGCCAGGGCTGTGGAATATGGGCGGTGCTGCTGGCGCTGGCCGTGGACGCCAGCGCCGAAGCCAGGAGCAGGGCAGGCCACTGCAAGCGCCAGCGGCAGATTGAGATTTTAGTCACGGGTCAGGACACCTTACGGCCGGGCTTTGTTCTATCCTATGTGCAACATTCACCGTTCGCAAAAAAAGAGGGCTCCATGCTGCCATTCCGGGTTGTTGATCGCCTGAAGTTCGTCCTGGAGCGCCAGCTCGTCAAGGGGGCCGGGTTTCAGTTGCTGGTGGTCGGGTTTTTTATCGGCCTCATATCATTGATCGGCGGGTTACTGGTGGTGCCTCAGGGTGGGGAGTTTGACGACCCCGGCTCCGCCGTCTGGTGGGCATTCCTGCGCCTGACGGACCCTGGGTATCTGGGAGACGATGTCGGCACCTGGCAGCGGATCGTTTCTACGCTATTGACCGTGCTTGGCTATGTGGTGTTCATGGGCACCCTGGTCGCCATACTGACCCGCTGGCTGATCGCCAAAATGGCGGAGCTGGAGCGCGGGTTGACCCCGGTTACGCTGAAAAATCACTTCGTGGTCCTTGGCTGGAGCGCGCAAACACCGCCGCTGGTGTCTGAGTTGTTCGGCTCCACCGGGCGAATGCGACGCTTTCTGGAAAAACACGATACCCATAAACTCCGAATGGTTGTACTGGCGCACGAGGCGAGTGCGGCGCAAGTGCACGACCTGATGAGCGAACCCGGCGTCGGTCGGCGCGCCCGGGAGGTCATTCTGCGGTCAGGCTCCGCAATCCAGCCCGAGGCCCTTCATCGTGTGGCCTGCCTGGATGCAGCGGCGGTGATTGTGCCGAGCCATGTTCACGATGTGGGCAGTCTGGTGACCTCTGACGTTGAATCTGTGAAGGCCTTGTTATCCATCGCCGCTCAAGCCCGTCATTTGGATGTGCCCTTGCCTTTCGTAGTGGTTGAAATTCAGGATATGCGTAAGTTATCGGTGATCGAGCGTGCCTATCCTGGGGCTATCGAGGTGGTGGCAGGTGATGCAACGATCAGTCGGTTGCTGGTTCAGAACGTGCTCCACCCTCACCTCTCTGAGGTATACAACGAGCTGTTGACGGCGGGTGACGGCAATGAAATTTTCGTTCGTGGGGGAGAAACAGCAGAAGGTCAAACCCTGGCGGAGCTGGCGGCCAACCGGCCGAAAGCCATTGTGCTCGGCCTACTTCAATCGAGGCCTGAGGGTGGCTGGCATGTGAACCTGCTGGCACCGACAGATACCATTGTTGGTAATGAGGACCGGGTGGTTCTGATGGCCAGGGATTATGATGATACCGGGCCCGATCCGAAGGCCGAGTCCCTTGACCTGATTGAACGGGGGGAGGTGGTTCCGCCTGTTCAGGGTACTTCCGCAGGGCAGCGGATACTGGTGCTGGGCTGGAGCCGGCGGGTACCGAGCCTTATATCGGAATTCGGCAGTTATCGTGGCCGGAGGTTTGAGCTGGATCTGGTATCCACCGTGCCGGTTGATGAGCGGCGGCGTGAGATCAGTCGATATGGCGCAGACTTGCTGGCGGTTAATGGCCGACTGCTCGAAGCGGATTACATGGTTGAGGATGATCTGCGCCGCCTTGACCCTGCCAGCTATGACACGGTTATGCTACTGAGCAGTGATCGGGTTGGTTCCGGTGAAGAAGCCGATGCCAGGGCCATGGTGGGCTACCTGCAGCTGGAAGATCTGCTGGCAGAGTCGCCCCGCCGGCCACAGGTGATCATGGAACTCAGCGATCCTGATAACCGGCACCTGTTATACGCGAATCGAAGCGAGATGCTGATTACACCCATGGTGCTCAGTCATGTGCTGGCTCAGGTCGCCCTGCGTCGCGAGCTTCGGGTGGTGCTGGATGAACTGTTCACCGTGGGTGGCGCGGAGATTCAGTTCCGCGACCCTCACGATTATCCTTTGCCCGCCAGCACGGATTTCCAGTTGCTTGAGAAAATCGTCGCGGAAAAAGGGGAGATCGCACTCGGTCTCTACCGCATGGTGGCCGATGAACGTGGTCGTCGCCTCGTGATGAACCCGCCCCGGAACTATTATCTGGATCTGGGTGAAGGTGACCAGTTGCTGGTACTCGCCAGAAATTGATATCCCTGTGGTGGTGGCGCTTATTCAATGGTGTCCAGAAGTGCCTGCATGATGTCGTCCATCACCACGAAGCCTTTCAGTTCGTTGTCTGCCAGAACGAGCAGGCGCTTTACCCGATGCTCTGTCATCAGGCTGGCGGCGTGTCGGAGCGAAAGGCTCTCACCAACGCTGATCACCGGCTTGGCGCACACGTCATAAACGTTCAGCAGATCAATATCACCGTCTTCAGCGATGACAGCCTTAAGCACGTTGGTGTAAGTGATCAGCCCCCAGGCGTCATGCTCGTTCTGGCGGTCAACCACAAGAGACTTCACTTTGTGGCGTTTCATCAGTGACAGGGCCTCACGCAGTGTCGAGAAGGGTGAAGTCCTGATGATCTCGGTAACCATTACATCTTTGACCAGCTTCATCGCAGCGCTCCGATCAGAGTGAATCTTTCAGGTGTTGTTCGAACTTTTCGACCTGGGCCATATCGATGCCCCCGAGATGTTCCAGAGGCACGGTGAAAATCAGGCCCTGAGAGTCTTTGCGATCGGGCATGACCACCTTTTGCAGGGCTTTGAGTATCTCCAGCGACAGTGCTTTTTCAAGCACCATCACCAAGACACTCTGGCTGCCATCGTAGGTAAGTCCGAAAAACGTCTTATGGGCCGTGTTACTGATCCCCCGGCCAGACATCACGGTGATGCCTCCGGCGCCCAGTTCCCGGGCTTCGTCTATGCATTCCTGTTCAAGGTCTTCCGGAACGATCGCGACCAATGCCGAAAATTTCATTGGAGTGCCTTCCTTTGATCTGAAAGAAGTTGCGAAAGGATGGCGTATGCCATCACCGTAACAATGGGAAAAATGGATGCAAATGCAATCAACCCGAAACCATCAATCAATACATTTCGCCCCTCGATACTGGAGGCCAGCCCAATGCCCAGCGCTGTCACCAGCGGAACCGTGACTTCGGATGTGGTCACCCCACCCAGATCAAAGGCCAGGGCGACAATATACCCTGGAGCGAGTGCGGTCAGGAGGATAACCAGAACATAGCCGCCCATGATGTAGTAGTGGATGGAATCTCCGGTGATAATGCGGTGCACACCGATGGTAATGCCAATGGCGACCCCAGCCGCCACCAGAAAGCGAATGACACTTCCGTTGATCTCGCCAGCAGCGGCTTCCTCCGCCTGTTTGCCGATGGCGATCAGGGCAGGTTCGGCCATCGTGGTGGCAAAGCCAATCAACAAAGCGAAAAGGTAAATGTAGGCCAGATTATCCCGGGCCGTAAGTTGCTCGGCCATGCTGGTGCCGATCGGGAACAGGCCCATTTTCAGGCCGACGACAAAGGCGTACAGGCCGAGTATCACCAGTAAAAAGCCGAAAGCCACTTTGCGTGGGTTACTCAGTTTCCTGCGAAGCACAAGGTACTGAAAGATTATCACGGTGAGAATGATGGGCAGGACATCCCGGACAAGTTCCGCGAGATCCAGCAGCATGGCGACTGCTCCGGCAGGCGCTTCATTGTCGCCGTCATCGGTAATAAGCAGTTCACCGCTTGGTGGGCTGCCCGCGTACACAGCCATGCCGTAGATCTGAACGGTAATCATCGGAACCATGACCGCCAGCCCAACCAGCCCAAAGCCATCAATCAGCGGGTTGCGCCCCCGGATGGACGCGGCCAGGCCGATGCCCAGAGCGGCAATGAGAGGCACTGTAACCACGTTGGTGGTGACACCGCCGGAGTCATAGGCAAGGCCGACAATCTCTTCCGGCGCAAACCAGGTCACGATCACCACGGTGACATAACCGGCGATCATGAACCAGTGAAGGGGGTAGCCGAAGATGGTCCGGAATATTCCGAGCGCCACCACCAGTCCCACCGACAGTGCCACCAGTACCCTCAGTGTGAAGGCCTGAATCCGGCCCCCGCTGATACTCTGAGCCTGTTCGGCAACGGCAATCAGAGCGGGCTCAGCGATCACGGCGGAGAATCCCATGGCAAAGCCGAAACCGAGTAATATGGTGATGGAGCCGCGCCTGGTGAATTGGTTGGAAAGGCTTTTACCAACGGGAAAGATGCTGAGCTCCAGGCCTTGAAGGAACAGAGCAACGCCGACAGCGACAACCAGCAAGCCAACAGCCATGCTGCCGAGGTCATCGGGAATCTGTTGCAGGATAACCCACTGAAAGAAAGCGACCACAACAACGATCGGCAGCAGGTTCTTGAGTGCGTGCAGCAGTGCGCGGCCAAACGATTTCAGGTAAAACACTTGGGAGTCTTGTTGCCCCGGTGCGGCGTCCGTTTCTGAAAAGTGTCATGGTCAGTGGGCATAGTAGCATGGTGGGCGTCCGGGACAATGACCCCGCTCAATCCTACGACGCCCTGCCTTCCATATTCATACAAAAAATGCCGAAAATACACCATATAAATTTCAATTATAAATCGGAAAGCACTAAAGTTACGCCCAACGTCATCCCCTGCCGGGTTGTATAAGCAGGTGGCTGGCTCCGGAAGCTGCTGGCAGCAGCGTTTCCGACCCTTTTGAATATAAACGTAGAAAGGATAGAGATCATGCCCTACGCACAAGACGTCGACCAAATCGCTTCCATCCTGAAGCAGAACCCGACCTGGAATGCCATCAACCCGAAGCACGCTGCCCGTATGCGCGCCCAGAACAAATTCAAGACTGGTCTGGACATCGCCAAGTACACCGCCAAGATCATGCGTGAAGACATGGCTGCGTACGATGCCGATTCTTCCCAGTACACTCAGTCTCTGGGTTGCTGGCACGGTTTCATCGGTCAGCAGAAGCTGATCTCCATCAAGAAGCACTTCGGTACCACCAAGCGTCGTTACCTGTACCTGTCTGGCTGGATGGTTGCCGCCCTGCGCTCTGAGTTCGGCCCGCTGCCTGACCAGTCCATGCATGAGAAGACTGCTGTATCTGGCCTGATCGAAGAGCTCTACACCTTCCTGCGCCAGGCTGACGCATGGGAACTGAACCACCTGTTCCGTGCCCTGGAAGAAGCTGAAAACGCTGGCGACAGCGCCAAGGCCGCTGAGCTGATCAAGCAGATCGACAACCACGAAACTCACGTTGTGCCGATCATTGCCGACATCGACGCTGGTTTCGGTAATGCCGAAGCAACCTACCTGCTGGCCAAGCAGATGATTGAAGCCGGTGCTTGCTGTATCCAGATCGAAAACCAGGTATCTGACGAGAAGCAGTGTGGCCACCAGGACGGTAAAGTAACCGTTCCGCACGCCGACTTCCTGTCCAAGATCAACGCGGTTCGTCTGGCGTTCCTGGAACTGGGTGTGGACGACGGTGTTATCGTTGCCCGTACTGACTCCCTGGGTGCTGGCCTGACCAAGCAGATCGCTGTCACCAACGAGCCGGGTGACCTGGGTGACCAGTACAACAGCTTCCTGGACGGCGAGTACATCGAAGACGCTTCCCAGATCGAGAACGGCGACGTTGTGATCAAGTCCAACGGCAAGCTGCTGAAGCCGAAGCGCCTGGCCTCTGGCCTGTTCTGCTTCAAGCCGGGCTCTGGCGAAGACCGTGTTGTTCTGGACTGTATCACCAGCCTGCAGAACGGCGCCGACATGCTGTGGATCGAGACTGAAAAGCCGCACGTTGGCCAGATCGCTGCCATGGTTAACCGCATCAAGGAAGTGGTACCCGACGCCAAGCTGGTTTACAACAACAGCCCGTCCTTCAACTGGACTCTGAACTTCCGTCAGCAGGTATTCGATGCCATGCAGGAAGAAGGCAAAGACGTATCTGCCTACGACCGCGCCAAGCTGATGAGCGCCGAGTACGACAACACTGAGCTGGGCCAGCTGGCTGACGAGTGGTGCCGTAACTTCCAGCGTGATGCGTCCCGTGAAGCTGGTGTATTCCACCACCTGATCACTCTGCCGACGTACCACACTGCAGCCCTGTCTACCGACAACCTGGCCAAAGGCTACTTCGGTGACGAAGGCATGCTGGCCTACGTTGAAGGTGTTCAGCGCAAGGAAATCCGTCAGGGCATCGCGACTGTGAAGCACCAGGACATGGCCGGTTCCAACATCGGTGATGACCACAAAGAGTTCTTCGCTGGTGAAGCGGCTCTGAAGGCCGGTGGTAAAGACAACACCATGAACCAGTTCGGTTAATCGACCGGTTCCGGTTGTCCGGCAGGCACTCATTGCCTGCCAGCTACCAGAAACCCCGCAAGGCTTTTGCTTTGCGGGGTTTTCTTTCAGATGCTTGAACTGTATCGCAATTCAGTTTCTGATCAGAGGAGCGGTTCAAGAGGAAGTAGTGACATCAGGAATACCAGTGTGCGGATGCCTGCCGATGTATAGGGTTCTTTGGTGTGAATGGTTTTGCCATCCGGGTTCTGTTCAACCCAATACAGGCGGTCGCGGGAATCAAGTCGCACCCGGTAGCTGCTGCTCGGCAGCAATGAACTGATCTCCCGTTCCATATTTCCAGCGAGTTTTTCACTTTCAATGACAAAGCCAAGTTCAGTGTTGAGGTTAATTGACCGGGGATCGAAGTTAAACGAGCCGATAAACACGTCTCTGTGGTCCACAATGAAGGTCTTTGCGTGCAGGCTGGAACCTGAGTTGCCAAAGGGCCTTTTAGATTCGTGGGGTTCTATGGAATCGCTGCCCAGTTTGCGCATTTCGAACAGCTCCACTCCGGCCTTGATCAGTGGTTTACGGTAGCCTGCGTATCCCGAATGAACAGCGGCAACATCGGTCGCCTCCAGGGAGTTGGTCAGGATGCGGACCCGAATGCCCTGTCCGGCCAGATTCCGAAAATAATCCAAGCCTTCGGCGGTCGGAACAAAGTAGGGTGAGATCAGGGTCAGGGCGGTTTTCGGCTCGCCAATGGCATTACGTAGCTGATGGCTGAGCATGGCTCTTTGTTGGGCTTTGTCTGCGATTTTCCCGGGTGGATCACTGATCATGCGGGTTGGTGCCCACAATAAAGAGAGATTGCCATCAACTATTTGTTCCGTTAGTTCTGAGTTTTCAATGGCTTCCAGGTAATGTTGGGCCCTGGCGGCATTCTGTTGTTGCTTGAGCCGGTGGAGCATGTGTTTTGCGCTCCCACTTGCTTTCGGTAGCAGTGTTTGTGCCGGATAACTGAACGGACTGTTCCAGTATTTATCGAAGTCGGCTGAGACCTCGTCCACGACCGCGCCCGCAGCCAGGACATCAAGATCTGAAAATAGCAGGCCGTCTGTGGCGCCGAAGTATTCATCGCCGATGTTACGGCCGCCAATAATAGTAACTTGGTTGTCGGCGGTAAAAGATTTGTTGTGCATTCGCCGGTTAAGTCGTGAAAAATCGGTGATATAGCCAAGCCATTTGGGCGAGCGAACCACAAAGGGGTTGAACAGCCGGATGTGTATGTTGGGTTGTTCAGCCAAGGCCGCGAGGGCGTCATCCATGCCTCGAATACCGTTGTCGTCAAGCAGCAGGCGGACGCGAACACCGCGGTCAGCTGCGGACAACAAAGACTCCAGCAATAACGTGCCGGTAATGTCGGCACGCCAGATATAGTACTGAATGTCTAGCGTCTGCTCGGCAGCCCCCGTGAGAAGAATTCGGGCCGTGAAGGCGTCGTGAGCATCGGCCAGCGGGTGGATGCCGGATAAATCGGGGTTGGTCTGGCGCTTGGAAAGCCAGGCGCGGCCCAGGCGGGTATCAGTGGTAACATGATCAGGGGCCACATAATGTTGCGTTTTTTGTTCGAGAACTGGCAGGGCGCAGCCTGCCAATATCAGCAAGGAAAGCGCAAATGCGCAGGTTCGTAAGGGTTCAGGGCCGTAACAGCAGGCCACGGAAACTACTTTCGACAAATATGGGGGCAATGTCATTTAGCGGCCACTTTTCCGGATCTGCCAGCCAGTCAAAGAACAGACCCAGCATCTGTGTGTGGAGCAGGTAGGCGGCTTGCGCCGGAGTCAGTTCAGGGTGTAGTTTTGCTCGGTTGCTCGGGCGCTCCAGGATTTCGGTCAAAAACTCGGTGGCTTCCAGGGCCAGTTCCCTATGCTTGGCGATGGCCTGGTCAGATTCGTTGCGATGGAACAGGATCTTGTATACCCGAAAGTAGCGGGTATCTTCGGCTAGCTTGCGCAGAGCGATAATGCACAGGTTTTTCAGGCTTTCAAGCCCCTGATCTGCTTCTGCGGTTTCATCCATCATCTTGCTCAGCGGCGCCCTGACCCGCTCGAGCATGGCGTCCAGGACGTCTGCCTTGTTACGAAAATGCCAGTACACGGCGCCTCGGGTAACACCAGCCTTGCGGGCAATTGTTTCCAGTGAGGTTTTTGCAACCCCTTTGTCCATAAAGATGCATTCAGCCGCATCAAGAATCGCTTCCCGCGTAGCTTCGGCTTCGGCTTTTGTTTTACGGGCCATGGTAAATCACAGTCATCTAATTGTGGAAAAACGAAGTATAAAGGAATCTTGTTTGCTTACATACATGATTGGATGTATTTTGGCACGACGTTCAGGGTATAGGAAATCCGCCCTCCTTTCATAGTTGGGGCGTTTAACATAGTCAACCGGTTTTCAGGAGACACCGCCATGCGTATTGATAACGCATCCGGGCCATGGGCCCGCACCGCAAAGGTTTGTGCAGTATTGTCCTCTCTGTTGATTGTCAGCGCATGCAGTAACGACGATGCAGGAGACCAGCAGGGCGATGGTATGCCCCCGGCGGCTGTTGTAGTTGAGCGGGCGAAGGCGTCAGACATCAGTGTACGGCAAGACTACGCTGGCCGCGCGCGTGGAGCGCGGGAGGTCGAAGTTCGGGCGCGTATCCAGGGTATTCTTGAAGAGCGCCTTTACGAAGAAGGTCAGATGGTGCGAGAGGGTGACTCGCTGTTCCGGATCGATCCAAAGCCTGCGGAGGCTGCGCTGCAGGGGGCTAAAGCTCAACGCCAAATGGCCGAGGCAGATTTGCGCCAGGCGGAGCGCGAGTGGAACAGGATATCGTCTTTGTTCCAGCGTAATGCAGTCAGTGAGCGTGAAAGGGATGCTGCCCAGTCAGCGTTGGAACTGGCTCAGGCTAACCTCGCGGTTGCCAGTGCCGGGATTTCTC
This sequence comes from Marinobacter sp. MBR-99, assembly GCF_040547575.1. Lineage (NCBI taxonomy): Bacteria > Pseudomonadati > Pseudomonadota > Gammaproteobacteria > Pseudomonadales > Marinobacteraceae > Marinobacter > Marinobacter sp. MBR-99. The sequence goes on from NZ_JBEPPY010000004.1 coordinate 203,476, forward strand.
AGGCAGAGCTGGATGTTGGTTATACCTCGGTGAAAGCCCCGATCAGTGGGGTCACCAGCCTTGAGGATTTTCCGGAGGGCAGCCTGATCAGCACGGGTACCCTGCTTACCACGATTGTTCAGCTGGATCCTATCCATGTGCGCTTTGCTTTGCCGGAGAACGATGCCAGCATTCGCCGAGCTGCGCGCGAAGGCATGCGCGATGCGATAGAGCAGGAAGTGGCTGCCCGCCTTGTCCTCGCTGACGGCCAGGAGTATGAGCTGGATGGCCGGATAGACTTTACGGCATCCACTCTGGACCCTCGAACAGGCACGGTGTCGGCGCGGGCAATCTTCCCCAATCCGGAAAATGAGATTGTGCCCGGCCAGTTTGTGCGTGTGCGGGTTGAATTGCAGAATTTTGAAAATGCCGTCGCTATTCCTGAGAAGGCGGTGACTCAGGGCCCTGATGGCCCTGTGGTATTTACAGTAAGTGATGAAAACACCGCTCAGGCTCGTCAAGTTGAGCTTGGTCCGGTGAGTGGCGGCCGCCAGATCATACTGAGCGGATTGGAAGACGGAGATCTTTACATCGTAAGTGGTCTTGTTAACCTGCGCGATGGCTCCCGGGTTGAAGTGACCAACCCGGACGACGAGGGAGGTGCTGGCTGATGCTTCGTACTTTCATTGATCGTCCTATCTTTGCTTCAGTTGTTTCTATCATCATCACCCTCGGCGGCCTTCTGGCACTGATCGGATTGCCTGTAGAGCAGTACCCCAATGTGGTGCCGCCTCAGGTTGTGGTTGATGGGCGTTTTCCGGGCGCCAGCGCGGATGTGATTTCTGATTCGGTGGTGGCACCGCTGGAGCAGGAAATCAACGGTGTGGATAACATGATCTACATGGAGTCCAGCGCCACCGACTCAGGCATTTTCCAGATAACAGTGTCTTTCGAGATCGGAACGGATCCTGACCAGGCAACCATTAACGTCAATAACCGCGTTCAGCAAGCGCTGGCGCGCTTGCCGCAATCGGTACGTGACCAAGGGTTGAAGGTAGAGGCGCGTTCCACATCGATCCTCCAGGTTGTTACCCTTTCTTCGCCAGATAACAGCATGGATGTGGTGGAAATCTCAAATTATGCCCTGCTGAATGTCCTCGACGAGCTGGTGCGTTTGCCAGGCATTGGTGATGCTTCTCTTTTCGGTGCCCAGGATTACTCCATGCGAGTTTGGCTGCGTCCCGACAAGCTGGCTCAGTTCGAGCTGACTCCTGACGATGTGGCCAATTCCTTGCGCGCCCAGAATGCCCAGTTTGCCGCTGGCCGTATCGGAGCGGAACCGGCACCGGAGGGGCAGGCATTTACCTTCAGCGTGTCGGCCCCGGGTCGCCTGACCACTCCGGAAGAGTTTGGCGAAGTTATTCTGCGCAGTGATGAACAGGGAGCATCCTTGAGATTGAAGGATGTTGCCCGCATCGAGTTGGGTGCGCAGAATTACGATTTTTCGGCCACCTACAATGGCGGTGCGACGGTGCCCATTGGTGTGTATCTGCAGCCCGGGGCCAATGCGTTGGATGCTGCTGAAGCAGTGAATGCCGCTATGCAAGAAATTTCGGGACGTTTCCCGGAAGGGCTGGAATACGACGCTCCTTACGATACGACCCTGTTCATCGATATCTCCATTCAGGAGGTGATCTCTACCTTTATCGTGGCGGTATTACTGGTGGTGCTGGTCACCTTCCTGTTCCTGCAACATTTCAACGCGACCCTGATTCCGTTAATTGCCATCCCGGTATCCCTGATCGGCACGTTTGCCGGCATGCAGGCCCTTGGGTTCTCGGTCAACCTGCTGACGCTGTTCGGGCTGATACTGGCCATCGGGGTGGTGGTGGATAACGCCATCATCATCATGGAAAACGCCGAGCGCCTGATGAAAGAGCAGGGCATGTCCTCCTACGACGCGGCGGTGGAGACCATTCAGCAAGTATCGGGCGCGGTGGTCTCATCCACCCTGGTGCTGGTTGCCGTGTTCGCGCCGGTGGCCTTCCTGGGGGGGCTCAGTGGTGAGTTGTACCGGCAGTTTGCCATCACCATTGCTGTCTCGGTGGTGATCTCAGGCGTGGTGGCGCTCACGCTGACCCCCGCAATGTGTGCTCTGTTGCTGGGTCACGAGGGCAAACAGTTGACCGTATTCCGCTGGTTCGATGCCGGTTTTGAAAAGCTCACCAAGGGCTTCTCCGCCGTAGTGGACTGGCTGCTGAGGCATGCCGTTATAGGCGTGCTACTGTTTGTAACGATGATTGGCGGCACTGCCTTTCTGCTGAACAAAATGCCCTCGGGCCTGGTGCCCCAGGAGGATCAGGGGTTTGTGCTGGCGGCCTACTCGTTGCCTCCTTCATCGGCCCTGAGCCGAACAGCCAATACCCGAGACGAGCTGGCTGAGCAGATGATGCAGTTGCCGGAAGTGAAAGATGTGGTGTCTTTTGCCGGCTTTGACATCATCTCCAGCGCCTTGCGCACCAACAGCGGTGTCGCCTTCGTGACTCTGGAGGATTGGGCCGAGCGGGAAGGCGAGGGACAGAAGGCCGCCGATATTGCCAATAAAATCATGGGCATCGGCTTTGGTATGCCGGAAGCCTTCGTGATTGCCTTCACTCCGCCGCCTATTCAGGGCTTGTCCACGACCGGTGGCGTCGAGGGCTACATCCAGGCCCGGGGTGGTCGGACGTCGACCGAGATAAAGGCTATCGCTGATCAGTTCACTCAGGCTGCCAATGCCCGGCCAGAGCTGCAAAACGTGCGGGTTACTCTCGACACAGGCATTCCCCGTTACCAGGCCAACGTGGATCGGGAAAAAGCCCAGGCAGCTGGCGTGCCAATCGATCAGATCTTCACCACCATGCAGAGCACCTTCGGTGGCCTGTACGTGAATGACTTCACTCTGCAGGGCCGTAACTGGCAGGTAAACCTGCAGTCGGAGGGTGAGTTCCGCAGTCATCCGGACGATCTGCGCCGGGTGTTTGTCCGTTCGGGCTACGGCGAGATGATTCCACTGAGTTCCCTGGTGGAACTGGAACGGGTCAGCGGCCCGGACATCCTGAACCGGTTTAATGTGTATCCGGCGGCCAAGCTGTTGGCTGACCCGGCGCCCGGTTATACGACCGGTGATGCCCTGACAGCCCTGCAGGCAGTTGCTGCTGAACAGTTTGATCGCAATACCCTGCTGGGCTGGACCGGTGAAGCCTATCAGCTGCAGGATTCCGCCGATTCCGGCATTCTCGCCTTTGGCATGGGCCTGCTGCTGGTGTTCCTGATACTGGCGGCGCAGTACGAGCGCTGGGGCTTGCCGGTAGCGGTGGCGACGGCTGTGCCGTTCGGTGTCTTTGGTGCTGCTCTGGCATCGTTACTCCGTGGTTTCCCCAACGATATCTATTTCCAGGTGGGCCTGCTGGTGTTGATTGGCCTGGCTGCGAAAAACGCCATTCTGATCGTGGAATTTGCCGCCCAGAACCGGAAAAGTGGCATGAGTTCCTTTGATGCTGCCAGCACCGCTGCACGGCAGCGTTTCCGGGCCATTATGATGACAGCACTGACGTTCATCGTGGGTTCCATGCCGCTGGCCTTCAGTACCGGTGCGGGTGCGGTTTCCCGTCAGGAAATCGGTACCGTAGTGGTGGGCGGTATGCTGGCTGCCAGTACCCTGGCGCTGTTCTTCGTGCCGTTGTTCTACAAGCTGATCGAAGATCTTGCCGATTGGCGGCGTAACCGCAAGAAGGCTGCCTGAGGTGGCCTGATTTTCAGCGCCTATCGTATTGATAGCGACTAAACCGCCGCGGGTTTCCGACCTCGGCGGTTTTTTCTTTGTTATCCTTCATTGGAGTGCGAAGCCGTGTCGGGAAGGCCTGTCCAAAAAACGCTCCTTGCGGCACATCCATGTGGCGCTTCTGCTCCGCCATCCATGGCTCCGCAAATTTTTGGACAGGCCTTCCCGACACGTCTTCCCAGACTTTGGGAGTGAGACGCTTTGGAGTTAGGGCTTATGGTTGCCGAGGACAATAAGATTCAGCTGCTGGAAGAGTTAGAGTTAGCCAGATCCCGCACGGAGCAACTGATCCGCACGCTGGCGGAGCAGCAACTCGATGTTCCCTACCATCCCGGTGTGAACCCTCCGCTCTGGGAAATGGGGCATTCTGCGTTCTTCTATGAGGTCTTCGTGTTTAACCTGCTGGATGGCACGCTAAGTTATAATCCTGCCATGGACGACCTCTGGGATTCCTTTCATGTGGATCACACGGATCGCTGGCGCCGGGATTTGTTTCCCGGCCGTGAGGAAACGCTCACGTACTTCAATGCCATTTACGATCGGGTTGCAGAGCGCATCAAGAACCGGGAGTTGACCGAGCGGGAGTTGTATCTCTACCGCTACGCGATTTATCACCAGAACATGCACATCGAGTCGCTGATCTGGTGCCGGCAGACGGTGGGGTATCCGGCGCCTGCAGATTTCAAGGGCGACCGTCCGGCACCGGGTGAGGCCATAGCGGGTGATGCGGAAATCCCAGCCGGGCGCTGGGTAATTGGTATGCCCGGCGAGTCTCAACACTACGCAACCGACGACTTTGCCTTTGATGCCGAGAAACCCCGCTTCGAGATTGAACTACCGGCGTTTGCCATCAGTCGTACGCTGGTGAGCAATCGGGAGTTTCAGGCGTTTGTGGACGATTGCGGCTACCAGCGGCCAGAGTTGTGGTCGTTTGGTGGCAGGAAATGGCTGGAGTCTGAGCAGGATGTCAGCCTGGTGCACGGGGTAAAGGAGCCTCTGATGCATGTACCCCGGCATCCGTTGTACTGGCGCTGGCATGATGGCCAATGGCAGGAGCGAGTGTTTGACCGGTGGCTGTCTCTGGAGCCAGACGCGCCGGTTTCCCACGTCACCTATTGGGAAGCAGAGGCGTACTGCAAGTGGGCGGGGCGTCGGTTGCCGACGGAGTACGAATGGGAAGTGGCGGCGCTGGGCAATAAGCCCGGGGAACCGTTCCGCCGTTACCCCTGGGGCAATGAGGCTCCGGACAGTTCAAGGGCGGATATGGACGGCCGCTCCATAGCCTGTAATCCGGTGTGGGATTATCCCGCCGGGGACAGTCGGTCGGGTTGCCGGCAGATGATTGGCTCGGTGTGGGAGTGGACCACCAACGACTTCTTGCCCTATGACGGTTTCAAGGTGGACATGTACCCGTTTATGTCCACCTTGCAGTTTGCCACCCATAAGGTCACCAAGGGTGGCAGCTGTGTCACGTCATCCAACCTGATTCGTGGCACCTACCGGCAGGCTTATCTGCCGTTCCGCAGTGATGTCTATACCGGGTTCCGCACCTGCGCGGGCTGAAGCTCGGTGTTCTCCATCAGGTGGCTTGCCAGGGCTACCCCGGTTTCGCTCATGGTCAGGTAGGCATCGTCAGCGCCTGCTTCGCGGATTTTCTCTGCTTCATCGGTGTACATGGTGTGTGCCACCACGTAGCCGGTAAAGCCCAGCTTGCGGAGCATTCTGGCCGCAATCAGTTTGCCCTCGATATCATTCATGGCCAGCACCACGGATTCCAAGTCCGGCATGTGCAAGCCCTCCCAGAAGGTCGTGTCTTCGGCGTCGGCAAACACCACGTTGCGCCCTTCCTTCTGATGTGTTTCTGCTTTCGCCGGGTCTGAATCCAGCCCCATCAGGCGAGGTTCGTGAGGCAGCAGCCAGTCATAGGTGGCGGTGCCCGTGCGGCCCATTCCCATCACCAGAATCCGGGTGTCGCCCAGCGAAATCGGTTGTTCATCCGGGTGGCGTTTATGGCTCTCAAAGCGTGAAATGCGGTGAGCGATTCGCTCATAGATGCCGTGGGCAAATCGGTTCAGCGGAGCTGAAATCACGAATGATAGAGATACCGTTATGGCCAGCGGTACCAGCCATTGCGGCAGGGCCACACTGGCGACGATCAGGCCAAATTCGCTGTAGTTGGTCAGAGACAGAGAGGTCAGGAAGCTGCTGCGGGCCCGCAAACGGAAAAGCAGCAACAGGAAGTAGAACAGGATACCTTTTAGCGGCAGAACCAGAGCGGTAACCAGTGCAAACATCAGAGCCTGCTGATCTGGCAGGCCGCCGATACCGATCTGCAGGAAGAATCCTACCAGGAACACTTCCTTGACGCTCCACAGTGATTTGGCCAGCTCCTGTGAGCGGGGATGGTTGGCGAGCATGGCCCCGAAGATGAGTGCGCCCAGTTCGGAGCTCAGGCCAACGGCCTCAAAACCGAGGCCGCCAACAACCAGGGCCAGCAGCAGGCCCAGCAGAACCAGTAATTCATCGTGGCCACTGGCATCCAGCAGTTTGAACAGCAGCGGTCTGATCAGCGGTAAGCCGAAGATCATCAGCGCCCACTCGGAAGGGGATTTTCCGGCTGCCACGCTCATCACCACCAGGGCGATCAGGTCTTGCATGATCAGAATCCCAATGGCGACGCGGCCGTGGAACGCGCGGAGCTCCCGTTTGCTTTCCAGTACCTTGGCCGCCAGAACTGTACTGGAGAAGGAGAGGGCGATGGCCAGCATCAGTGCCGTAGTCCAATCCAGATCCAGCAGCCAGTAGAGCCCAGGAGTAAAGACCAGACAGGTTATCGAGAAATGCAGCAAGCTGCCGCCGATGACTTCCGGGCTGACGATGGACCGGAGCTTCAGTTTCAGGCCAACGGTGAATAGCAGCAGCAGAACGCCAAGGTGCGCGATGTGCTGCAAAACAGCGGTTTCTTCAATCTCGATGCCAGTCATCGCCGACATGCCGCTCAAGGCAAAGCCTGCTGCCAGATAGCCCACCAGCGGGGGCAGGCCAACAGCTTTTACGAGCAGTCCTAGGACAAAGGCGAAGGTGATCCAGATAGCTTCAGGCATGTCATGTTCTTGTAGAGGGGTGAAAAGAAAGCCTGAAGCCTACCCTTTTTCCGATGCCAAATGTAGTAGCACTTGGTTTCAGGGTTGTGTGCTGGCCATAAACTCCCTGAAAAGCTGTGCCGACTCTTCGGGAACCTCAACCATGGGGGCATGACCGACGTCATCCAGGATCACTTTGCGTGCGTTCGGGATGGCGTCAACGAACACATCGGCGTTGCGGTAGTCGATCACCCGGTCCAGCTTGCCCCAGACCACCAGCACCGGGGCTTGGATTCGGGTAATGGCGTTGCGGAAGTCTGGCTCAAATCCAGTGTCGCGGATGGCGGCAAAGATAACCTCGTTCACTTCCCGGTTGGCGATGGCTTTCTCTTCCATCACATCAAAAATCGGCCAGGGCACGAACGGGCGCTTTTCGAGAGCGAAGTCCAGAAGCTTGTCGAAGTCGCCTTCCTTTTTTGGAATCAGGGGGTTGTCGCCCTCCATTACCAGATCCACCAGCTCGCTCTCGTATTCAAAGATCCCGGCGGGGTCGAACAGAACGGCAGTCTGGATCTGATCCGGGTGTGTGGCGGCGTAGAGTGCGGTGATGGCGCCGCCCATGGAGTTGCCCATCATGTGGAACTGGCTTACGCCCAGTTCAGCCAGGATCTGGTTCAGGTAGTTCACCTGGTCTTCAAACCGGTAGCCGATGTCCAGAGGCTTGCTGCTGTCGCCATGGCCGGGCAGGTCGATGGCGTAGACGTTGAACTCGCCCTTGAACTCCTTGGCCAGCCGCGTCCAGTTATCCTTGTTGGCGCCGAAGCCGTGTATCAGGACCAGGGTGTCACCTTCTACAGCCTCTTTGCTGCGCAGATAGGCAATGTCCAACTCGCCGACTGTGACTTCCGCTGTCTCAAGGCCGGCGCTGGAACGCTCCCAGCCGATGGCGCTGTCGTAGATGCCCTGTTTGGAACAGGCGCTGACAAGAAGGGTGGTGACAAGCAGCAGGGCAAGGTTGAGTGCGTTTCGGGGCACGGAGAACTCCTTTTCATTGTGGTCGTTGTGAACGCTAACACTACCCCAGAAAAAAGCCCGGTCAATGGCCGGGCTGAAGTTTTCCTGAGTCAGGCTGGTCCGTCAGCCTTTTGCGTGGAGACTTCGATCAGAAATCGACGGTAACGCCCACAGATGCGGTGCGAGGCAGGTTCGGCCGGGCGCCATCCGGTGAGCGAGCGATGATTTTTTGGGTATCGAACACATTATCGAGCTTGGCAAAGACGCGGGCGCCTTCGGCAACGCGGTAGCTGCCGGAAAGATCAACTACAGTGAGAGATTCGGTCTTTCTGAAGGTGTTGTCGGTGCCGCTGCGATCGCAGGTATTATCGATACACATCTCGTCGACGTATGACACGTTCAGGTAGGCGTCCCACTGGTCCCCGGCGCGCAGCCCGGTGCGCAGGTTCAGGACGTTCTCCGGCAGGTAGACAAGGTTGTCGCCCTTCAGAACGGTACCGGAATCGCTGTCTTTGGTGACCTCGGCATCGGTGTAGGTCCAGGTGGCTTCAACCGGAACCGACAGGCCGTTGGTCAGAGCGAACTCGTAGCCTGCCAGGGCTTCAATACCCTGAATGCGGGCTTCACCCTGACTGACCGAGCCAGTGTCCTGGCCGCCAGCGCAAGGGGTGGCCACGGAGCAGTTCTGGACCGTGTTTTCATAGTCACTGTAGAAGCCGATCAGCTCGTAGCGACCGGCGCCACGCTGAATCCGGGCGCCGAGCTCGTAGTTGGTGCTGAGTTCGGGTTCAACATCGGTGCTGCCTGCGCCCGCCGGGGCCATGCCCCGATGAATACCGGCCAGGAGGGTTACGCCGCCATCCAGTTTGTAGGTTGCGCCCAGGCCAGGTAGCAGTTCACCGGTACTGTTTGAGGCGCGGTCTTGCACATCGGTCCGGGCTTCTTGCTGATAGCGAACACGACTGGTTTCAATATCCTCGTACCTGAGCAGGCCGGTGACGGTAAGGCGATCGTTAACCTCAACGCGGTCGGCAATGTAGGCACTCCAGGCCTCGGCTTTTTCGATGGCATTGTTGCTGCCGCTGATGCCGCTTCCGGAGGTGGTTGAGACATACTGTAGAACCGGGCGACCGTTCACGATCACCTGGTCGAAGGTGTCTACCGGCTGCAGGCGGTCTACTTCATCTTCGTGGTAGCGCAGGCCGAAGGTGAGGTCGTGGCGCATGCCTGTCAGATTGAGACCCCAATCTGCTACAAAATCGATACCCTGTGATTCGTACTCACGTGCGTTGTTCTTGATCTCTATGCCGGCCAGGTCTGTCTCACCGCGAAGCTGCTGCTGGGCCAGGGCGTCACCACCATTGGCGTCGTTGATCAGGGAGTTCAGCCCCGCAGCTTTGTACCAGTTGCGTTTGAATTCGTTGCGGTAGGCGGTGGTGGTCAGGGTTACATCGTTGTTGAAATCCACCAGGTGCCGGGCCATGAAACCGGTGCGCTGGGTATCCATGTTATCCCGTTCAGAGGCAAAGTAGCGCTGGTCCGGGTTGGCGTTGAAATCCGCGTCGGTCAGACCGAGGTAAGTTTCCAGGCTCAGCTCTTCGCTGTAATCCACTTTCAGGTCGAGCTGATGGTAGATGTCGGCATCTGCGCGGGTGTTCAGACGGAGCTTGGCGACGTAATCCTGCTTGTCGAAGCCGGCTTCGCGGTCTGATTGGCGAATGTCTTTGAAGCCGTCGCTCTCATGCTGGTGAGTTTCGATCAGCCAGCCGGCTTGTTCGCTGTTGGTGCCATACCAGGCATGGATGCGTTTGCCGTTATCTTCGGCAACTTCCGCCGTTACCCGGCCGCCGGTCGTGGTCGGAATTGGCGTGGAGCGCAGGTTAATGGCGCCGCCAACGGTGGCCGGGCCGTACCGGAGCAGGTCTGGTCCTTTCAGCACTTCAACGCCGTTGATGCGGCCGAAGGACGGGAAGTAGTAAGCGGCTGGGCCAGAGTAGGGAGCAGGGGCCATCAGCACGCCGTCTTCCATCAGGGTAACCTTGCCGGACCGGCCGGAACCGGAGCCACGAATACCGATGTTAGGACGCAGGCCGTAGCCTTCCTCTTCGAGCAGATAAACACCAGGCACTTGCTTTACCACTCGGTGCACGTCGGTGTACTTCATAGTTTCCAGGTCTTCGTTTGTCACCACATGGGCTGAGCCCGGCAGGCTGGCGGCTGAGGTCTCGTCACCGATGATGACCAGCTCCTTCAGTGTGTGCTCCTGGGCAGCGGCAGGAAGGGAGGCGGCCATGATGGCGGCTACGATAAAACGGCGGGTAAATCGTTGTTGCATAATCGCATCCTGTGTAGGTGTTATTGAATAAGGGTTGCAACTATACAAATGATAAGCGTTAACAACAAGAAATTATTATGATGTAGATTTAAATTTACTATTGGCTTTCGGCCATAAAAAACCCGGCGCGGGGCCGGGTTGTGACTCGCTAGCAGGCAGCTCTACTGTTCCCGGGCAATGGCCCGGTAGGCAATGTCGTTCCGATAGAACATGCCGTTCCAACTAATTTTCTTCGCCAGCTGGTAAGCCCGCTGCTGGGCCTCAGTCACGGTGTTGCCCAAAGCGGTGGCGCACAGAACCCGGCCACCGGCAGTCACCACGTTATCACCATCCAGCTTGGTACCGGCGTGGAAGACTTTCTCACCTTCTGTTTCACCTTCCGGCAGGCCGGAGATCACATCGCCCTTGCTGTAGTCGGCGGGATAACCACCGGCAGCCAGTACAATGCCTACAGAGGCGCGCTCGTCCCACTCGGAGTCGCTCTGGTCCAGTTTGCCATCCACGGCGGCCTGGCACAGTTCCACCAAGTCCGACTTCATGCGCAGCATGATCGGCTGGGTTTCCGGGTCACCGAACCGGCAATTGAATTCGATCACTTTGGGAGCGCCATTGGTGTCGATCATCAGACCAGCGTATAGGAAGCCCTTGTAGGGGTGGCCTTCAGCGGCCATGCCGTTGACGGTGGGGTAGATCACCTCATCCATGATGCGCTGGTGCACATCCGGGGTGACCACCGGGGCGGGGGAGTAGGCGCCCATGCCGCCGGTGTTGGGGCCGGTGTCGCCATCGCCCACTCGTTTGTGGTCCTGTGAAGTGGCCATGGCCAGCACGTTTTTGCCGTCGACCATCACGATGAACGAGGCTTCTTCGCCGTCGAGGAATTCTTCCACCACCACGCGGCTGCCGGCATCGCCAAAGGCGTTACCCGCAAGCATGTCGCGGATGGCATCTTCGGCTTCGGCCAGGGTCATGGCGACAATCACGCCTTTACCGGCGGCCAGGCCGTCGGCTTTGACCACAATCGGTGCGCCTTTTTCACGTACATAGGCGAGGGCTTCGTCCACATCAGTGAAATTGGCGTAGTCGGCGGTCGGGATCTTCTGGCGGGCCAGGAAGTCCTTGGTGAAGGCCTTGGAACCTTCCAGCTGGGCGGCGCCGGCGCTGGGGCCGAAGATGCGCAGGCCGCGGGCTTCAAACTTGTCCACCACGCCGGCTACCAGCGGGGCTTCCGGGCCGACGATGGTCAGGCCCACGCTATTCTGCTCGGCAAAATCCGCCAGGCCGTCCAGGTCCATCACGTCCAGGTCGACGTTTTCCAGATTCGGCTCCCGGGCGGTGCCGGCGTTGCCGGGCGCTACGAAGACTTTATCTGCCAGCGGGGATTGCGCGGCTTTCCAGGCCAGGGCGTGTTCGCGCCCGCCACTGCCAATAACCAGAATGTTCATATGTTGCTCCTGAATTCTTTGATCAGTGACGGAAATGGCGCATGCCGGTGAAGACCATGGCGATGCCGTGCTCGTTGGCGGCGTCAATCACTTCCTGGTCGCGCATGGAGCCGCCCGGCTGGATAACGGCAGTGATGCCGGCCGCTGCAGCGGCGTCGATGCCATCCCGGAACGGGAAGAACGCGTCAGAGGCCATCACGGAACCCTTCACTTCCAGGTTTTCATCCGCTGCCTTGATGCCGGCAATCTTCGCGCTGTAAACGCGGCTCATCTGCCCCGCGCCTACGCCGATGGTGCGGCCGGCCTTGGCGTACACGATGGCGTTGGATTTCACGTACTTGGCCACTTCCCAGGCGAACAGCAGGTCGTTCAGTTCCTGCTCGGAGGGCTGGCGCTCGGTCACGACTTTCACGTCTTCCATGGCGACCATGCCCAGGTCACGGTCCTGCACCAGCAGGCCACCGGTCACGCGCTTGTAGTCCATGGTTTGGGCGCGCTCGCCGTCGAACTCACCGCAGGCCAGCAGACGCACGTTCTTCTTGGCAGCGACAATCTCAATCGCTTCGGCGGCCACGCTCGGGGCGATGATCACTTCCACGAACTGGCGATCCACGATGGCCTTGGCGGTGGCCGCGTCCAGTTCCCGGTTAAAGGCGATGATGCCGCCGAACGCCGAGGTGGGGTCGGTGGCAAAGGCCAGGTCATAGGCCTGCAGAATGTCGGCACCGATGGCCACACCACAGGGGTTGGCGTGTTTGACGATCACACAGGCCGGGTCAGCGAAGGGCTTCACGCACTCCAGGGCGGCGTCTGTGTCGGCCACGTTGTTGTAGCTCAGCTCCTTGCCCTGCAGCTGTTTGGCTGTGGCAATACAGGCTTCCTTCGGGTTGCGCTCGGCATAGAAAGCGGCCCGCTGGTGCGGGTTTTCACCGTAACGCATGTCCTGAACCTTCACGAACTGGGCATTGAAGGTGCGGGGAAAGTCGGCGTTGTCGTTGTCCGGGGTGCGGCCGCCCAGGTAGTTGGCGATGGCTCCGTCGTAACCGGCGGTGTGTTCGAAGGCTTTTACCGCCAGGTCGAAGCGGGTGCTGTAGGTCAGCTGGCCGTCGTTGCTGTCGAGTTCCTTCAGTACACGGCCGTAGTCGGAGGCGTTGACCACAATGGCCACATCGTTGTGGTTCTTGGCGGCGGCGCGGACCATGGTGGGACCGCCAATGTCGATGTTCTCGATGGCGGTGGCCAGATCGCAGTCCGGGTTGGCAACGGTTTCTTCAAACGGGTACAGGTTCACCACCACCATGTCGATGGGGTTAATGCCGTGCTCGCCCATGATGGCATCATCGGTACCGCGACGGCCCAGAATGCCACCGTGGATCTTCGGATGCAGGGTTTTGACCCGGCCGTCCATCATTTCAGGAAAACCGGTGTAGTCGGACACTTCGGTGACCGCTACGTTGTTTTCCTTGAGCAGGCGGAAGGTGCCGCCGGTGGAGAGCAGCTCAACGCCGCGTTCAGTCAGGGCACGGCCGAAATCGACGATGCCGGTTTTATCACTCACGCTGATCAGGGCGCGACGGACGGGGGTATTAGCCTGGTTTGCCATGGGTCACTTTCTTCGCTGTTCAGATAAGCCGGGGATAGCCTGGATATAAAGAACAAGGGCCTCGCGAACGCATCCGGGAGGCCCTTCAGGGACAAGTCTGATTATAGCAGACCGTACTGCTTGAGTTTCTTGCGCAGGGTGCCGCGATTCAGTCCGAGCATGGTCGAAGCCTTGGTCTGGTTGTTGCGGGTGTATTTCATCACCTGCTCCAGCAGCGGGGCTTCCACTTCCGACAGTACCAGCTGGTAAACGTCGGATACGGGGGCGCCATCCAGTTGCGCGAAGTAGTTCTTCAGAGCAACTTCCACGCTGTCACGCAGGGTGACGCTGTTGCCGCTGTTATTCACCGTATGCAGCTGATGCAGATCATCGTTTGCTGGTGTGCTCAGAGTGTCGTTTGCCAAAGTCTCAGCGGTCATGCTGCGAATACCTCTCCATTTCGTAAGCCTGAAAAATACTGCTCGATGCTGTCTTTTTGCTCCAGCGCATCGTCGATGGCGTTGAAGCGTTTACGGAACTGTTTGCTCTGATCGTGGGACTGCAGATACCAGCCCACGTGTTTTCTGGCGATACGCACGCCCATTTTCTCGCCATAAAAGGCATGTAGCTCTGCCAGGTGTTCCGACAAAATCTGCTCCACCTCATCCAGAGGCGGTTCCGGAAGGTGTTTTCCGGTGGTCAGATAGTGCAGGATCTCCCGGAAGATCCAGGGCCGGCCCTGGGCACCGCGGCCAATCAGCAGACCATCTGCGCCAGTGTATTCCAACACCCGCCGGGCTTTCTCCGGCGTGGTAATGTCGCCGTTGGCAAACACTGGAATGCCAACACTGGCTTTCACTTCTGCGATGGTGTCGTATTCCGCGTCGCCGTTGTATTTGTCTGCACGGGTACGACCGTGTACCGCGATGGCCTGTATGCCCGCGTCTTCGGCCATTCTCGCGATCACCGGTGCGTTCCGGTTGTCCTGATCCCAGCCGGTGCGCATTTTCAGGGTGACGGGAATGTCCACCGCGCTGGCCACCGCTTCCAGTATCGCCCTGACCAGTTTCTCATCTTTCATCAGGGCGGAACCCGCCGCTTTGTTGCAGACCTTCTTGGCAGGGCAGCCCATGTTGATATCGATAATCTGGGCCCCGAAGGCTGCATTCTGCCGCGCCGCATCGGCCAACATGTCCGGGTCGCCACCGGCAATCTGGACGGACCGGGGTTCCGGTTCGCCCTGATGGTTCAGGCGAGTCTGGGATTTGCGCGTATGCCAAAGTTTGCTGTCTGCTATGACCATTTCTGATACTGCCAGGCCCGCTCCCATCCGCCGGCAAAGCTGCCGGAAGGGGCGATCGGTTACACCGGCCATGGGTGCAACTATCAATGGGTTGGGCAGGGTATACGGCCCGATTTTTGCCGTCGGCAGCATGATCTGAGTCCGTGTCACAGCGAGTTAAGCAAGGTTCGGATAGAAGTGGTTGGTTAAATTATGACCGCTTCAGTCTCCGAAGGGCGGTAATGATACCGCCGGAGGGGGCCTGATTGAAGGGGAAAAGTGCTGAAAAAATTGATTATTTTTCGTGCTTTTTGGTTGACTTTTGCGCTGTCAACTGACGTCCAGGTTCCCTCTCAGGGTGTCCAGGGCCGGAAGCTCAGATTGTAATTCACCGCGTCGCGGCCTGGATCGCGGATGCTGATGGCAATCCGCACCGGAGTCTCCGGGGGCATGGCGCTCAGGGCTTCCGCTTCACCGGCCAGGTATTCCTCGGGGGTAAACGTGCTCTGGGCCACCACATCACCGTTGAGATTGGAAAAGGTTAGGGCAATGGCCGGAAACGGCTGTTCGAAGGCCGCCCGGTTAATGATGACGGCGTCGACGATCAGTTGGGTGCGGTTGTCAGGATCGGTCCGGACCACCAGTTTTCGGCTCTGAATGGCGTCGACGTTGATCAGGGGCTTTAGTTGGCAGCCGGCCAGCTCACAACCTTTCTCGTAGAACGGTCTGAGCTGGGGAACGGCGGACAGCCGATCAAACTGGAACCAGGTAACCTGGGCGACCAGGGCGCCCAGTAAGGCGACAACGACGAGCGTCCACAGGGCTGTTCTCAGGCGACTGCGGCCCTGGCCAACCGATACCGGGTCGCGGCGCAGATCCCGATACAGGGTGTCAGGCGCCTGATCAGCCTTACGTAACGGTTCTTTTGGGACTACAGGCCGGTCGTCATCGGTTGCCGCAAGCGTAAGTTCTTCGGGAGGGGGTGCGGGGCTGGCAGGCTCGCTTTTGCCTGGCGCTGGCGGCTCGGGTGTTTCATCGCTGCCGGCGGCGGAAGGTGCGCCGGGTGGTGGTGTATCCGGGGCTATCGGTTGACGATCCGGTTCAGGCTTGCTTTCAACAGACAGTGTTTTCGGTGCTGGTGGCTCGGGTTCGGCTGGCTTATCCGGTGCGCGCACCGGTTGATCGTCCGCCAGCATGGCTTCCGCCCAGCTTTCGTCAACGTCCTGCTTTTCCGGGGTCAGATCGTCATCGTGGTAGCCGGACTCTTCCGGTTCA
Source organism: Marinobacter sp. MBR-99 (assembly GCF_040547575.1). Lineage (NCBI taxonomy): Bacteria > Pseudomonadati > Pseudomonadota > Gammaproteobacteria > Pseudomonadales > Marinobacteraceae > Marinobacter > Marinobacter sp. MBR-99. The sequence continues at coordinate 219,294 of NZ_JBEPPY010000004.1, forward strand.
TCAAACGAGCGGAAACTGTCGCTCAGTTCGTCATCGGAAAACGTCAGCTTGCTGCCGGCATAGCGGCCTTCTGTGGCATCTTCTTCCGGGTTGTCGGCAAAGATAAAGTCGTCTTCATTGTGCCCGGTTTGCGTGTCCGAGGGTGGGGTGGCGGTCTCCCCGGCTGTTTTCTCGCCCGGTGCGGCTGGCGCAGAGCTGCTGCCTGATTTAAGAACCTGATGCTCGATTGCGTTAAAAACCTTCAGGCAGCTGCCACAACGGACTTTACCCCCGGCGATGCTGAGTTGTTCGTCAGTCACCCGGAAGCGGGTTTCGCAATTGGGGCACTGAGTCTGCAGGCTGCTCTGGGTCATGCTTCGTTCCTGAAAGCTTGATCGCGGATAAATCGATACTCGAAGATTAATCTATCACTACATCTACCATTACAAAGGGGGCAGTTTAGTCGTAAAGCCCGGGCTCGTCATCCGTCCTTGCGCCGTCCTGTGAGGCGTATCCAGTCTTCTTTCTGTTCCGGCTCGTCCATGATGAACCAGGGCTCGTAGGCGTCCATGACGTCCCGGGCCTGATTGAACAGGATACCGGACAACACCAGGTCACCGCCGGGCTTGGTTAGCTCGGCCAGTCTTGGTGCCAGCCCGATCAGTGGCTGGGCCAGGATGTTGGCCAGCATGATATCGGCACGGGTGTCGGGGTCGTTGCCCGGTAGGAACAGATCCAGCCGGTTGTCTTCCACGCCGTTACGGCGAGCATTTTCCCGACTGGCCTCCAGGGCTTGCGGATCGGTATCTACACCAACCACATGGTCCGCGCCGAGTAGCAGTGCGGCCAGGCCCAGAATGCCGGAGCCGCAACCGTAGTCGGTCACCTGTTTGCCCGCGACATCCTGGCCGTCGAGCCATTCCAGGCACAGGGCCGTGGTGGGGTGGGTGCCGGTGCCAAAGGCCAGGCCCGGGTCCAGCAACAGGTTGGCCGCATCCGGGTCTGGCGCTTCGTGCCAGCTGGGTACAATCCACAGGCGTTCACCGAACTGCAACGGGTGGAAGTCGTCCATCCAGGCCCGCTCCCAGTCTTTGTCTTCCACCAGGGTGACGTCGATTTCAGCGAGGGTTTGCTGGGTTTGTTGGTGCCAGGCGTCGCGGATATCGGCGCACAGTTGCTCGGTGTTGCGGTCAGACTGGAACAGTCCGGTAACCGTGGTCTGGCTCCAAAGGGGTGTGGTGCCCGGGTCGGGCTCGTACAGGGGCTGGTCGGCTGCGTCTTCCATGGAAACGGCGTCTGCGCCCATTTCCATTAACAGGTCTTCCAGCTGATCCGCAGTGTCCGGATCAGCTGGAATCTGGAGTTGTATCCAGGGCATGGTTAATCCCGCATCAGTTTCTCGAGGTAGTGGATGGTGAAGTCTACCTGTTTAAAGCCACCATCGCGTACCAGTTTTCGATGCAGAGGTTGATTGGTCTTGATGCCGTCGACCAGCATTTCGTCCAGCGCGTTCTTCATGCGCCGGCGAGCGATTTCCCGATCATCGCCCCAGGTGATCAGTTTGGCCACCAGGGAATCGTAGTACGGCGGCACGGTGTAGCCGCTGTACAGATGGGAGTCGACACGGATGCCATTGCCACCCGGTGCATGGAAGTGCTTGACCTTGCCGGGGCTCGGCACGAAGGTCTGCGGATCTTCGGCGTTGATCCGGCACTCGATGGCATGGCCGGAGATGTGGATTTCGTCCTGGCTGTATTGCAGCGGCAGGCCGCTGGCAATGCGCAGCTGCTCACGGACGATATCAACACCGGTCACCATCTCGGAGACCGGGTGCTCAACCTGTACCCGGGTGTTCATCTCGATGAAATAGAACTCGCCGTCCTGGTACAGGAACTCAAAGGTGCCGGCACCCACGTAGCCGATTTCCTTACAGGCGTCGACGCAGGCCTTGAGGGTGCGTTCCCGGGACTCCGGATTGACGTTCGGTGCGGGCGCTTCTTCGATGACTTTCTGGTTCCGGCGCTGCATGGAACAGTCCCGGTCACCCAGATGGATGACGTTGCCGTGCATGTCGGCCAGAACCTGGACTTCCACGTGGCGTGGGGTTTCCAGGAACTTCTCCAGATACACAGTGGGATCACCGAAGGCATTCTTGGCCTCGCTCTGGGTAATCTGTACTGCTTTAAGCAGGGCAGCTTCAGAGTGCACCACCTGCATTCCTCGACCACCACCACCAGAGGCCGCCTTGATCATGACAGGGTAGCCGATCTGTTTCGCCAGCTTGAGGGTGCGCTCGTCATCGTCCGTCAGCGGGCCGTCGGAGCCCGGTACCGTCGGCACGCCTGCCTTTTTCATGGCTTCGATGGCAGAAACTTTATTGCCCATCAGTCGGATGGTTTCCGCGCGGGGGCCGATGAAACGAAAGCCGCTTTTCTCAACCTGCTCGGCAAAGTCGGCGTTCTCCGCCAGAAAACCATAACCCGGGTGAATACCAACGGAGTCAGTCACCTCGGCGGCGCTGATGATGGTCGGGATATTCAGGTAGCTTTCGGTAGGGCTGTTGGGACCTATACAGACGGTTTCGTCAGCAAGGCGAACGTGCATGAGATCGCGATCGACCTGTGAGTGCACCGCAACCGTCTTGATGCCCAGCTCTTTGCAGGCGCGGAGGATTCGCAGGGCGATTTCACCGCGGTTTGCGATCAGAACTTTTTCTAACATGGCCATGGTTAACAATCACCGAATTCAGGAAATGACGACCAGGGGCTGGTCAAACTCCACCGGCTGGCCATTCTCGACCAGGATTTCGGTGATGGTGCCGGCTTTGTCAGCCTCGATCTGGTTCATCATCTTCATGGCTTCCACAATGCAGATGACATCACCAACGTTTACCTTCTGGCCAACTTCGACAAACGCTGCAGCGCTCGGGGACGGTGAGCGGTAGAAGGTGCCCACCATCGGAGATTTCACTGCATGGCCATTGATGGCAGCTGGCGCAGAGGTTTGTTCAGCCGGCGCTGCCTCGGGTGCTGGGGTCGGTGCCGGAGCCTGGGGCGCGGGTGCTGAGTAGTGGCTCACGTAATGGCCACCGGAGGCCTGTTCCCGACGGCGCGATATACGAACTGAATCGTCACCCTCGTGAATCTCCAGCTCCTCGACGTCTGACTCCTCGAGCAGTTCAATCAGTTTCTTGATTTTACGAATATCCATAACTGTTCCAGTCCCGTTGTCTCTGGTCTATCGGTGAATTCGTTGCAGTGCAGCCTGCAGGGCAAGGTCGTAGCCCTGGCTGCCCAGCCCGCAGATAACCCCTTCGGCGATATCTGAAAAATAGGAGTGATGGCGGAAAGGTTCCCGCGCATGCACATTTGATAAATGCACTTCTATAAACGGTATGCCGGAGGCCAGCATGGCGTCCCGCAGGGCGACACTGGTATGGGTAAAGGCGGCAGGATTGATAATGATAAAATCCACGCCCTCACCCCGGGCCTCATGTACCCGTTCAATCAATTCGTACTCTGCATTGGATTGCAAATGCAGCAGGTGGTGACCTTGCTCGGCCGCTTTCTGGTGCAAGCGGTCGTCAATATCGGCCAGTGTTTCATAGCCATAGACCTCGGGCTCCCGGGTGCCGAGCATGTTGAGGTTGGGGCCATGGAGCACAAGTATGGTCGACATGGTTCTGTCTGCCTTGGTGTTTTACAGGATCGCCGAAGATAACGGCACGTTACCTCAATGGTGCGTACTTGTTAGCCTCAGATCAACACTTTTTGACAATCTTGCCTGTCGTACATTGGTCTTAAAAAGGTTACACAGCAATCGCCGTGTACGCGATGACATTTCGTTGATGACAATCATTGTCGATGAAGGTGAGCCGTGTCGGTATTCGACATTGGTTTCATGGGGCCGGGCAGGGCGCCCGGCCCGAAGTGATCAGGATTCTGCCAGGGAAACGCAATTACGCCCGTGTTCCTTGGACGTGTAAAGCGCCCGGTCTGCGCGCTCGCACAGGGACTGGGCGCTGTCACCCTGCCAGGCGGAGATGCCGCAACTGAAGGTGACGTTAAATTCCCGGTCGCCGGCCGGCTGTACCAGCTCGGAGAAGCGCTCGCGGATTTCATTCAACACGTTGCGGGCGTCACCGGGCCGTGTGTTGGGCAGAATGATCGCAAATTCCTCACCACCATAACGACCGATGTGATCGGATTTTCGCAGTCGCTGCTTGAGAAACATCGACAGGCTTCGCAGCACCCGGTCGCCAATGGGATGGCCAAAGGTGTCGTTTACCTTTTTGAAGTAATCGATGTCGAGCATAGCGAAACACAGGGATTGGTCTTTCTGCCGGGCCCGCACGATTTCCTGCTCCAGCAGATGCAGGGTATGGGTGTGGTTATACAGGCCGGTGAGGCTGTCGCGAATCATCAGTGCCAGTAATGACCGGGCCCGGCGGCCACGGTTGTGCAGGGTGGCAATCAGGTGTTTGGGGTCGATGGGCTTGGTCAGGAAGTCGTCGCCCCCCAGGCTCATGGCGTGCAGCTGCTTGCTGACGTCTTCTTCCGCGGACAGGTAAATGATGGGAACGCTGTGGAAGCGATCCTGCTGACGGATCACCCGGGCGATCTCCATACCAGTGCAGCCGGGCATGTACATGTCCAGAATGATGATTTCCGGCGAAAACTCTTCCAGGGCGTGAATAATCTGCATCGGATCGGTGATGATGTGGGCGGTCATGCCCGCCTTCTTCAGCACCGTTTCCATGTATTTGGCCTGGGCCCGGGAGTCATCCAGAACCAGCACCTTGTAGGGCTCGACCGTATTGCCGTGGGTGTAGGTTTCGATCTTTTCGATCAGCTGGCCGGGGTCCACCGCCGGGTAGAAAAACTCCTCGCCGCCACACCGGGATGCTCGCAGGCGGGTTTCAATGCTGCCGTCTTCATCGCTCATGAAGATGATCGGTATGGGCGTGTCGTGCTGCTCCTGTAGCTGCTCCACAGTGGCAATACCACTGTTGGTGTCGCCGCCAAAGTTGACATCCATGAGGATGGTTTCCGGCTTGCTCAGGGCGCAGGCTTCAATCAGGTCAGAGGCACTGCTGAACGCGGAGGCCCGGAACCCGAAAAATTCCAGCTGGCGGATCAGGCGGGCGGCCATTTCACCGTTGGACAGCGCAATGTAAACCGGTGTGCGTCGGTATTGCTGGGGCGTGTCGGAGGTTTCCTGGTCGGTACGGCGTTGGGTGCAATGGCGCAGAGTCTCGGTGGCATCTTCCAGTTGCCGTGCCTGGTCATCGTCCAGTGGATCACTCTGGTGCCAGTGCTCCAGCAGTCCCAGGATGTGTTCGGCTGCGGCGGCATGGCTCTCCATTTCAAAGCGTTTTGCGTAGCGGACCAGTTTGTCCGTTGCCGAGACCAGCTCGTCACGGTATACCGCCGCCTGACTGCGGTCTTCGCGAATTTTCTGCCAGGTATCCAGAACCACCCTGGCCTGGGTGGTCACACGGCGGGCGAAATGCTGCCTGAGTTTTTCTTTCTGGCTTTCGTCGTTCATTGTGCTCCGGCCTGTCTGTTTTCATTTTTTGATGGTCCGATCCGGCAGGACGAACTTTTTAACCTTAGTCCTTTTGCAGAGTCTATAGTGTTTAATGTTGTCGGCGTAGGTTGCGCTATGTAAATGTTTGTCAACTCTGCGGTACAGGTCACAGACACTCATCAAACCAATTATCGGACCGGAGCCCCAGCAGCTATGGCGGGGATGTTTGGAAAGAGAGCTCAGCAACACGGCGTGATTACGCTACAGGGGCTATTGCTGGTGTTTACCGGTGGCTTGCTGGTGCTTATTCTCACGGCGGCGTTCATCACCAGTTTCGGTTATTTCCGGGACTATGTAGCCGATCAACTTGGTGATCATGCCCGCGATGGCGCGACGGCTACAGGTCTATCCCTATCCAATGCCATTGATGGCTCAGATCCGGTAGCAGCTGCGTCGCTGATTGATGCCGTATTCGACAGCGGCCGGTACTTGTCTGTGGAATACCTTGATCACAGTGACAGCCTGATTGCGGGCAGAAGAATGCCGCTTCAGGGTACTGCCGCCCCTGACTGGTTTATCCGTTTGGCCTCCCTGCCTCGGCCAATGGCTGAGGCCGAAGTCGTGCGTGGCTGGAGTCGTCTGGGCAAGGTTCGTGTGGTCAGTCACCCAGGCCGGGCCTACGATGACCTGTGGCGCATTACGGTGGGGCTGTTGGTGGGGGTGCTGGTGATCGGTGGTGCCGGTTTGGTCGTCCTGCACCTGTTGCTGGGGCGAATACTCAGCCCCCTGAAAGCGTTGGAGGCCCAAGCCAGAGCCCTGGGGCAGCGGGATTTTAGGAAACGGGTCGATATTAAATCCACCCGGGAACTGAATCAGGTAACCGAAGCCATGAACCTGATGGCAGACGACCTCGGCCAGTTGTTTGAAGGCCAAGGCAAGCTGATCCAGCATTTGCGCAAGGTGAACAACGAAGATCCGGTGACGGGCCTGGCCAGCCGGAGTGCCTTTGATCAGCGGCTGAGGGCTGAGCTTGAGTCTGAAGAAAAGGCTGCCCCGGGGGTTCTGGTCATGATCCAGCTGGGTTTTTTCGTTGATTACAATCGTGCCTACGGTCGCAGCGAAGGTGACTTGCTCCTGAAACAGATTGCTGGCTGCCTGCAGAGGTTTGTCAAACGGCATGCTGAATCCTTCGCCGGGCGAAGGACTGGCGCCGAGTTCGCTGTTTTCCTGCCCGGTGCGTCAGCGGTGGATGTCAGGGTGTGGGCCGAGGAGCTGGTGGCGGAACTTGACGGGCTTTACGCCGATCATGCCGCACCGATGGATACCATTGTGCATGCGGGGCTGGCGGTGACGGCCGACGGGCTGTCTAGCCGGGATCTGTTGGCGGCTGCCGATGAGGCCTTGGTGGCGGCCCAGCAGCGGGATGAATCCTGCTGCTGGCTGGCCGAAACCGGCCTGGAAAATCACCACAACATGGAAACCTGGCGGGTGATCATCAGCCAGGCGATACGTGACCGCAGTTTGTCGCTGTGGTTACAGCCCATGGTGCAGGGCGGTGAACAGTCGGTGGTTCACTATCAGGTGTTTTCCCGTATCAACAGTCCTGAAGGGGTTCTCAAGGCAGGTTTGTTTGTACCTGTGGCCGAGCGCCTTGGGCTAATCAAGGACATTGACCGGCTGCTGATCGAGCGGGTTCTGGAGCGCCTGGCGAGCCATCCAGGGGAGCGCCTGGCGGTATCCCTGGGGAGTGCGTCTGTTGCTGACCCGGAGTTCCGGAGTGATTTGCTGGCGAGTCTTGGGCAGGCAGGGCCTCTGGTTAGTCGTCTTTGGGTTGGTGTGGCCGAGCAGACCATTCACCATCACCGCAAGGATGTCAGCACACTGGTTCGAGAGCTCGTCCGGCTCGGGGTGCCGGTTCTGGTGGATCGTTTCGGGGTGGGGGGCGTGCCGTTCAGCTACCTGAAGAATCTGCCGTTCCGGGCCATACGTATCGATAACAGCTTCATCCATAACCTGGACAGCCATGATGAAAATCGTTTCTGGCTGGAGTCCGTGCTGGCCATTGCGCGCAGCCGGGGAGTGAAGGTTTTTGCGACAGGAGTGGAAACGGCAGCAGAATACTCGGTACTCTGTAAACTGGGTATTGATGGAGCCATGGGATACCATCTTGGCAGGCCATTTGCCGCTGATTGACAACTGACGGGAGACTTGCAGCCTTATGCCGGGCAAAATCACACAGTACTTCAGGGACAAGAAAGACGATATGCAGGATTACACCGGAGGCAACGGTGTCATTGGCAAGTTTGTTCTGGCGATCCTGTTGGTATATCTGCTAGTAACCACCATTCTCGGTATGTACTGGAGCAGTGAGCCAGATACCTTTTCTGTGCGAGAGCACACCCGTGCTCTCGCCAGTGACATGGGCCGGGAGCCGGTGACCGGTTTTGCCACCACGGCCACGATGATCAAGATTGCCGAAACCTTGCTGGACAAACCCGGTGGCTACATTTCCAACGATATCTTCCCGCCTGGGTTGTGGATGGACAATATGCCCAACTGGGAGTTTGGTGTGCTGGTGCAGTTGCGGGATCTGTCCAGAGCTATGCGTAAGGACATCAGCCGCTCCCAGAGCCAGTCTGCTGAAGACGCGGACCTGATCATCGCCGAACCGCAGTTTCATTTTGACAGCGGTAGCTGGGCCATTCCCTCCACGGAGCGGGAGTACCGCCGGGGCATCAATGCGCTGAAACGGTACCTGGACCGGCTGTCTCACCCGGAGCAGCCTAACGCCCAGTTCTTTGCCCGTGCTGACAACCTCAATAACTGGCTGGCAGACCTTGAAACCCGGTTGGGCAGCCTGTCACGAACGCTCAGCGAGAGTGTTGGGAAAGCCTCGGTTTCGGAAGCCCTGGCTAACCTGAACCCGGATGATCCGCTGGCGGAAGACACCGGTGGTGATGACGTGAAAACGCCCTGGACCAAGATTGATGACGTTTTCTATGAGGCACGGGGCAGCGCCTGGGCATTGCTGCACATCTTCAAGGCCATTGAGGTGGATTTCCGCAAGGTGTTGCAGGACAAGAATGCCATGGCCAGCGTGAAGCAGATCATTATTGAGCTTGAGGGCACGCAACAGCCCATGTGGAGCCCGGTGATTCTGAACGGCAGCGGCTTCGGGGTGCTGGCGAATCACTCACTCACCATGGCGGCCTATCTGTCGCGGGCGAACGCGGCCATAAGTGATATGCGGGATCTGCTGTCCAGGGGCTAAGAGTCCGGATCTCGCGCACAAAAAAAGCCGGGCAGTTGTGATGACTGCCCGGCTTTTCTTTACCTGAAGTGCGATCAGCCTTTGTAGGCGTTAACCGCGTCCTCAATGGCTTTTTTGGCTTCGGCTGCGTTGCCCCAGCCCTGTACCTTCACCCACTTGCCGGGTTCCAGTGTCTTGTAGTTCTCGAAGAAGTGACGGATCTGGTTGCGCAGCAGCTCCGGCAGATCGTCGATCTCCTTGATGTCGTGGTATGTGGTGGTCAGCTTGTCGTGGGGCACCGCAACCAGCTTGGCGTCGCCACCGGCTTCATCTTCCATATTCAGTACGCCTACCGGACGGCAGCGGATAACAGAGCCGGCCTGAATGGGGTAGGGGGTAACAACCAGCACATCGATGGGATCGCCGTCATCAGCCAGGGTGTGGGGGATGAAACCGTAGTTGGCCGGGTAGAACATGGGGGTGGCCATGAACCGGTCAACCAGCAGGGCGCCCATGTCTTTGTCCAGCTCGTACTTGACCGGGGAGCTGTTAGCCGGGATCTCGATGGCTACGTAGATGTCTTCTGGCGGGTTCTTGCCAGCGGGGATGTTGTCGAATTGCATGTGCGATCCTTCCTGCTACGTTGAGGTACGTTTAACTGCGTTCAAAAAGTGGGCGCAATTATACGGAAGTCTCTTGCCATTCGAAACTAAACCTTGGTCGTTGACTGTGGTGCATACAACCATCAGGCAGCACTTTCCGAAAAACGCCCGTGAATACATCCCTGTAGGGCTCGGTCGCGCCGTCCATGGCGCTCCACGTTTTCGGAAAGTGCTGCCTGATGGTCGTCCGAACCTTCGCAGTAGCTTCCAGCCCTCAAGCGTTTTAGGAAGGTTCGCCTCACCGACGCCCAAATTCTCAGGCATACTTTCAGAGGCCCCTCCAAGCTCATAGGGGGCGTGTTGGGAGCCTTTCCCAAAACTGTGCGGAGCCATGGATGGCGGAGCCCAAGCGCCACATGGACGTGCCGAAGGAGCGTGTTTTGGGAAAGGCTCCCAACATGCCCCATGCACCGAATAAGAGGGCTACAGCTTGATTTGTTTGGCAATCAGCTCCTTCATGATTTCCGTCGTGCCGCCGCCGATGGACAGAATCTTGGCATCCCGATAAAGCCTCTCTACCACCGATTCCCGCATATAACCCATGCCACCGAACAGCTGTACCGCTTCGCGGGTAACCTTTTCGCACACGTCCACAGAGAAATTCTTGGCCATGGCCACCTGTTTGATCGGGTTTTTGCCCGCCTGCATCAACGCGGCGCAGCGGTAGGTGTATTCCCGGGCGATGTCGATCTGGGTGGCCATGTCCACCAGCTTGTGGCGGGTGACCTGGAAGCCGGCGATGTTGCGGCCGAAGGCCTGGCGTTGTTTGGTGTAATCCAGGGCCGCCTCGTAGGCCAGTTGGGCTGTCATGTAGGCCATGACGGACAGGCTCAGGCGTTCGGCCAGGAAATTGCTCATGATGGCGATAAAGCCGGCGTTTTCGGCGCCGATCAGGCGGTCTGCCGGTACCCGGCAGTCTTCGAAGAAGAGTTCGGCGGTGTCGCTGGCCCACCAGCCCATTTTTTTGAGTTTTTTGCCGGTGGAGAAGCCAGGGGTATCCCGGTCGATCAATAGCAGGCTGATGCCGGCGTGGCCTTCGCCGCCGGTGCGCACGGCCACGGTGTAGTGGTCGGCGCGGATGCCGCTGGTGATGAAGGTTTTACTGCCGTTGACGATGTAGTGATCGCCGTCTTTCACCGCTCGGGTTTTCAGGTTCGCCACATCGGAACCACCGCCAGGCTCGGTAACGGCGAGCGCAGCGATTTTTTCACCGCGCAGAACGGGAGGCACGATCTGCTCCCGAATCTCTTTTTTTGCCCACTTGGCCACCGGCGGCAGGCCAATGTCCAGGGAGCCGATGCTGGCCACAAAACCACCGGAGGTGGAGCGCATCAGTTCCTCGGAAACCGCCACTTTCATAAAAATATCGCCCTCAGCGATACCGCCCAGAGCCTCCGGGAAACCAATGCCCAGTAGCCCGGCATCGCCTGCCAACTGGTAGATTTCCCGGGGAAATTCACCGGCTTCTTCCCAGTCGTCTATGTGAGGGCGAACGTGGGTTTCGATGAACTTGCGTGCGGTTTGGCGCACCTGTTCGTGGGTTTCGTTGAAGTAGTCAGACACGGATTCGCTCCCTGTGTACTTGTTTTTCGATGGGACGAGTGTCGCGCAATCTCTGTCACCAAGCAAGCGCTTGGTTTGCATTTCGCCGGGCACAAAAAAGCTGGCCCGGTTGGCCAGCTTTCTGGGGGCGGTCCGTAAGGTGTCAGGCGCCGTTGCGGGGGATGCTCTTCACGCCCTCGCTGGTGCCCAGCAACAACAGGTCCGCCGGGCGGCGGGCGAACAGACCGTTGGTGACCACGCCCACGATGTTGTTCAGTTTTTCTTCCATCTGGATCGGGCGGGAGATGTCCAGATTGTGGACGTCGATAATGATATTGCCGTTGTCGGTGGTAACACCGTCACGGTACACGGGATCACCGCCCAGCTTGACGATTTCCCGGCCAACATGGCTGCGGGCCATGGGGATGACTTCCACCGGTAGCGGGAAGTCGCCAAGGACGCTCACCATTTTTGAATCGTCCGCGATGCAGATAAACGTTTTGGCCACGGCCGCCACGATTTTTTCCCGGGTCAGCGCGGCGCCGCCGCCTTTGATCAGTTCCAGGTTGGCGTTGGTTTCGTCAGCACCGTCAACATAAAACTCCATCTCACTGACGCTGTTCAGATCATAGACTTCGATGCCGTGCTTTTTCAGGCGTTCTGCGGTGGCTTCAGAGCTTGCCACGGCGCCGTCGAATTCATCTTTGTACTGGGCCAGGAAGTCGATAAAAAAGTTGGCGGTGCTGCCAGTGCCCACGCCGACAATGCTGCTGCGCTCCAGTTTCGGGGCAATGTAGTCCACGGCTGCCTTGGCAACGGCTTGTTTGAGTTCGTCCTGCGTCATGGTGGGCTCCGGGAGAAAAATGATTTTTCGAGCATTATACGCGCCCAGTGTCTCTGCTTATAGACGGCTGCCGTGCAAAGTTTCTACACTGTAGGTTTTTCCACGCCAATCACCAGCAACCGGAACCATCATGCCGCAACGCTACATCAAGAAGATTCTCGATGCGCGGGTCTATGACGTCGCCATCGAAACACCCCTGACTGAAGCCCGTAGTCTGTCCAAGCGCTTTGGCAACAATATTCTGCTCAAGCGTGAAGACCTTCAGCCGGTGTTCTCCTTCAAGATTCGCGGCGCCTACAACCGGATTGCCCAGCTCTCTGAGGAGCAGAAAGCCAAGGGTGTGATTTGTGCCTCCGCGGGCAACCATGCCCAGGGCGTGGCGCTGGCGGCCAAGAAACTGGGCATCAAAGCAGTGATCGTGATGCCCCAGACCACTCCCGAGATCAAGGTGCGCTCCGTGCGAGACCACGGCGCAAGGGTGGTGCTCAAGGGCGATGCTTTTGATGAAGCCGCCGCCCATGCCCAGGAGCTGATCAAAAAACACGGCTACACCTACATCCCACCTTACGACGACCCGGATGTGATTGCCGGCCAGGGTACGGTGGCCATGGAAATCATGTGGCAGTTCAGCCAGCCCATCCACGCCATCTTCATCTGCGTGGGTGGCGGCGGCCTGATTGCCGGCATGGCTGCCTACATCAAATACCTGCGCCCGGAAATCAAGGTAATCGGGGTGGAACCGGAAGACTCCAACTGCCTGCAAGCGGCCATGAAAGCTGGCAAGCGGGTAGTGCTGGACGAAGTGGGCATCTTTGCCGACGGTGTGGCGGTCAAGCAGATTGGCAAATACCCCTGGGAAATCTGCAAGGATTATGTGGATGAAGTGATCACCGTCTCCACCGATGAAATCTGCGCGGCTATCAAGGATGTGTTCGAAGACACTCGCTCCATTGCCGAGCCCGCTGGGGCTTTGGGTGTTGCCGGCATCAAAAAGTACGTTGAGCGGGAACAGATCGAAAATGAAAACCTGATCGCCACGCTCAGCGGCGCCAATATGAATTTCGACCGTTTGCGATACATTTCAGAGCGCACCGAAATCGGTGAGAAACGCGAGGCCATCCTGGCGGTCACCATCCCGGAACGCCCGGGAGCCTTCAAGACCTTCATCAACGCCTTGCACAAGCGCAGCATCACCGAATTCAACTACCGCTATTCGGACTCTGACGACGCCACCATCTTCGTCGGTATCCAGATCCAGGCCGGCGGCCACGGCCGGGAAGACCTGGTGCAGGAACTCCGAGAAAACGGCTACTCCGTGATCGACCTCACCGACAGCGACCTGGCCAAACAACACATCCGCCACATGGTCGGCGGCCATGCGCCGTCTGTGGATAATGAAGTGGTGTACCAGTTCGAATTCCCCGAACGCCCGGGCGCCCTGCTGAAATTCCTGATGTCCCTCGGCACCCGCTGGAACATCTCCCTGTTCCACTATCGCAACCACGGTGCTGCTTACAGCCGCGTGCTGCTGGGCGCACAGGTGAATGAGGATGAGATTCCGGATTTCGAAAAAATGCTGGAGAAGGTGGGTTTCCGCTACGAAAACATGACCGATAACGAAGCCTACCGGCTGTTCCTGGGCGCGGGTAACGGAAGCGCAAACGAAAAGTAGAAACCGGGCCAAATCACCCAAGTAGAATCGGTCCTGGGGCTCCTTTCCGGGAATTTCGAAGGCCAAGGATGGCCTGAGAGAAGCGCACATGGATGTGCTCGTAGCGGTTCCCGGAAAGGAGCCCCAGGACCGATTCGGCCTGCTTTCGCCAAACTGTTGTGCCGGTTTCGGGCATCCATCAGCTGCGAGACACACCGGCGCCAAAAACCCTTACATAACTGTAACGAGTCAAAAATTGTAAAATCGAAGTTACGTGTTAGTCTTTCGTCTAATTCTCGAACACGAGAATAGCTAGCTGATTTTCCAACTAATTAAATCAAAGAAAAAACGGGAAATGCGTAATGGGTAACAAGCCTGACATCATCCGCGCCATCGTGCTCATCTTTGCTGTCGGCCTTGTCATTACCGGCTTTACCTCCATCCAGGCCTCTGAAGACAAGCGCGCCGACCGCGCGGCTGTGCCAGCGGTAGGGTTTGTCCAGTCGGCCAGTCAGGGTTTGAACCGGTAACAGCGCTGGTCCGTGACCACGCTGTGCAGCGGTACATCCCAGGGTTCTATCGGTAATTCACGGACTTTCTGAAAATCGTGGGCCAGGCCTATCAGTTTTGGCGCCATGGCCGGCCTTATCCGGCTGAAAGCAAACGTCCGGTCATAGAAACCGCCGCCCATCCCGAGCCTTCCCCCTTGCTCATCAAAGCCTACCAACGGAAACAGCACCGCATCCAGTGCCCAGGCTGGCCTGCGCCTTGAGCGCGGGAATGCCGGCTCCGGGATGCCAAAGCGATTGGCGGTCAGTTCAACACCATCAAAGTATGGGCTGAAGACCAGCTTTCCCGGAAAAATAGGGTGCAGAATCGGCAGATAAAATCGTATGCCCTTGCGCCGGCCCAGGTCGATATAAAGGCTCGGGTCTATCTCGCCATCATTGGGCAGATAGATACCAATGTGCCTGGCGCGGTAAAGGTCGGGGTGCTTCAGAAGACTCAGTGCCAGCCGTTCAGAAGCCTGTTGTTGTTGCTCAAACGATAAGGCTCGGCGTTTTTGTCTGAGGTATTTTCGGAGTTCCGACCTGGACAGGGTGTCCGGATGGGATTCAAACGGTTGGGGAGAGTGGAAGTGACTCAAAATAAAGCTTCCCGGGCTGCCGTTATCGGATGTAGCCCTTGAACCCAAAGTTCAAGGTCGGTGGCCGCTGTGACATATTAGGCTTTCCCCCTTGGGGGACATGCTCACAATGCCCTGAAGTGGCCACCTGGGTAGTGCGCATCGGCTCGAGGACGTACCCGACCAGCGAACAGCCCAGGAAGTTGATCCCATTATACGGGCAGGGTTGGGGCCGATTGCAACCCTATTCCCCGAATCTTTCTGAAATCAGCTTCCGGAGGATTCTCCGAGTGCTTCGTCCAGCCGGCTGTCCATGGCTTTGAGCAAAGTGCTGGTTGCGTGAGACATGGTGTCGCGCTCCAACAGCTCGTGAGTAATGTTCAGCGCGGCCATCACGGCAATGCGCTCGGTTCCGAATACTTTGCCGCTGGAGCGGATTTCCCGCATTTTGGCGTCCAGATGCCGGGCCGCACGAAGCAAGGCTTCTTGCTCTTCCTGCGGGCAAGCCACCAGGTATTCCTTGTCGAGTATTCTGACTTCAACGGTGGTTGATGACTTTGACATCAGTGGTGCTCCAGCGCCCTCAGGCGGCCTATCATGGCTTCAATCTTGTTTTTGGCAAGATCGTTCTTGTGCATAAGCTGGGCTCGTTCCCGATTCCAGTCGTCCTGCAGCTCGCGCAGCAGGGCGTTATCCTTCTCCAGCTTTTCGCAGCGTTCAATCAGCTTGTCCAGCTTGTCCGCTAATGCCTGTACTTCGGACTGTTCCATGACGTGCCCAACAACAGTGATGTAAGTGTGAGTTACTATAAGTGTCGACGCCAAACCGGTCAATTTAACGCATTGTCATGGCGCGGATTCCCGTGATGGCCATCACTTTCGGCGCGGGTTCAGTCTGTATTGGCGGCACCAAAGCCCTGTTTCCGGCTCTTTCGCCAGGTGCTGGTGGCCGGCACCAGTGATACAAGCGGGGCCGACACCGGAACGGCAGCCAGTAGTAACCACTCGTCCCGTTTCAACGGGCGCAGGCTGATCTGGATACCGAACTGCTCCAGCAGCCAGGGACTCAGGCCGGCAATTGCGCCAGCCCCGACAATCAGGGCGAGCAGGCAGGCGGTGAGGGCCAATACTACGCACTCGAAACTGTAAAGTGACGCGATCAGCGCCGGGGAGGCGCCTGTGGCCCTTAAAACCGCCACTTCCCGCTGGCGCTGGGCCTGGAGGGTCAGCAGAACCGCCACCAGGCCGACCAGGCTGGTAACAACCACGAAGGCGCTGATCCCCAGCAGCGCTTTTTCAAATTGCCCCATCATCCGCCAAAGCTCGCTCAGCGCAACACCGGGTAGAATCGCTGATAACGGCTCATCCCGTGACTGATTCAGCTCCCGTTGCACCTGGAACGTCAGGATCGGCTGACTCAGACCAACAAAGGCCGCCGTGATGGAGTCCGGGGTTAGATTCCGGACTCTTGCACGGTCCGGGGACAAGCCTCGGCCAGGGATGGCAACACCAGACTCCCAGCCTACGTGTATAGCTTCCATGGCCTCAAGGCTGATATAGACCGCCTGGTCCACAGGTGTGCCGGTGGGGGCTAGCACGCCGGATACTCTGAAAGGCAGGTCGGTGTGATTGGAAAAACTGGTGCGACCACCACCGTGAGACAGAACGATTTCATCGTTCAGGCGATGGTTCAGTTGCCTGGCTATGCCGGCGCCGAGGACAACGTCGAACAGGTCGTCAAACCACTCGCCCTGAGCAAGCTGCAGAGACTGGTTGTTGCCGAACTGGAGCCGGGCCAGGAACTGATCGTTGGTGGCGACCACCCGATAGCCCCGATAGCTGTCCCCCAGTGAAATCGGGATGGCCCAATCAATGCGGCGATCCTGCTCCAGTTTCTCAAAGCTGGACCAGCGGATGTTGTTGGTGGCGTCGCCGATATGGAACACTGTGTATAGCAGCAGGTTGAGCTGTCCGCTGCGGGCGCCGACAATCAGGTCGGTTCCGCTGATGGTGCTGGTGAAAGACTGGCGGATCTCGGTGCGCAGATACTGGATGCCCAGCAGCAGGGACACGCTCAGGGTCAGTGTCAGGCAGACCAGGGCAAGCACCCGGCGGCGGTACCAGAGGCTGGCTGTGGCGAGGGAAAGGGCAAGTGTTACTTTGCTCATGAGTTCGCCCCCAAAGCCAGTTGATGATGGAAGTGGCCGGCCAGCGCGCGGTCATGGCTGACAAAAATAACCGAGCTGCGCCGCTGTTCAGCCAGCGCCAGTAACAGGTCCAGAAAGCGGTCCCGGTTGTCGGCATCCAGTGCCGAGGTCGGTTCATCAGCCAGGATGATCTCCGGTGCACCAATCAATGCCCGGGCAGCCGCCACTCGTTGTTGCTGGCCAATGGACAGTTCGGTCACGCCTTTGTGCCAGTGGTCATCCGGGATCGTTAGCTGCCTGAGCAGGTCCGCTGCCGATGTCTCAGGGTCTGGGCTGGTGCGGGTGCGGCGTACCGCAGACAGGCGGCAGGGCAGGGTTACGTTGGCCAGTGCGCTCAGGTAAGGCACCAGGTTGAACTGCTGGAAGATCACGCCCATGTGATTTGCCCGGAACCGGTCGCGAGCGCCGGCCTTCAGGCTGGACACCGGCTGTCCCAGAAGTTCGATGGTGCCAGACTCCGGGGCCAGCATACCCGCCAGTAATCCCAGCAGAGTACTCTTGCCGGTGCCGCTGGGGCCATGCAGGAACAGGTGTTCTCCCCGGGCGAGCCGGATATCGGGAAACGCCGTCGCAGTTGTCTGGCCGGGCCACCGAAAGGCTAGCTGGCGGGTCGCGATCGTGGGTTCCGGTATACTGGAACCGGATTGAGTTGTTGCTGTCTCGGTGCTCATATCCGTGCTGTCTTTGCCGTTGTATGATGGTGTCCGTTACACGGTTGACCCCATGGGGAGTGGTTGTACATGTTCGATACCTTGCAAATCCGGAAACTGCTTGCGCGGCTTGGACCGATGATACTGCTGATGGTTTCATCCATTGCCCTGGCAGAGCCGCGGGAGATCGACTGGCTGGAGTTGATGCCGGCCGAGGATCTGGCGCTGCTGGAGAGTATGCCGGAAATTGAACACGATGGAGACGGCCCCGCCCTGTTGCCGGATGAAATCATGACCGGCCGGGTTGTACCGGAAATGGCTAACGTAGAAGGCCGGATTCCGGGTTTTGTGGTGCCCCTGAAAGTCACCAACGACATGCGTATCCTCGAGTTCTTCCTGGTTCCCTATTATGGCGCCTGTATTCATGTGCCACCGCCGCCGCCGAACCAGATTATTCACGTCAAGTATGAACAAGGATTCACGCTCCGGGCTTTGTATGACCCGGTGTGGATAGAAGGCGAATTGGTCATCGAACGTACCGAGAATGATCTCGGTACGTCCTCTTATTCACTGGTGGCGTCGTCGGTCAAACCATACAGCGAGTAGCCCGTTGGGGCACTACCGGTTCAGCCGGAACTGGATGTTACCCGGTGACAGGCGTGTGGCGCCTTGTCCCTGTGGGCCGACCCACTGCACGTTCAGGTTCTCAAGTTCAGGGAATCGTGCCATCAGGCCGGTTTCGAACTGAGTGGACGCCGATAAATTCGGGCAGGCGAGTGTCTGGGTAATTTCGATGTCTGCATGGCCGGAGTTGTGGTCATGGTCGTGGCTATGGTTATGACTGTGGCCATGGTCGTGCTTGTGGTCATCGTCTTTGGTTTCGTTCCAGCCGACGTGCATGGCGCTGGAGACCAGAGTGCAGTTGCCGGCCATGGTATTGATCATGGCGGTTCCACTGGCCCATTGTTCGGTGTCGTTTAACCGTTGGCGCTGTTCATCCGTGCGGGGCTTGTGCTCGAAACCGATCAGGTTGTAGGCGGGTGACAGAAGCAGCAGATCTACCCGCTCGTTATCAATCGCCATTTGCAGATCGGCGTGCCCATGCTGATGTGCGCCAGGGTTGTCGGAGGCTAGAACCGGCCATACGGCCAGGCTGAGTGATAGCAGAAGGGTTGTTGAACGTGCGGATGCGCGTGGGTAAAACATGGTTGGTACCTCTCGCAGCTTTGATACGTTATAACATTTTTGATTTTTGCCAGTGCAAAAGCAAGCCTGCCGGTACCCGGAAGTGCCACTTGTCTGCCGGAATGCTAGGATAGAGGCTTGCTCAAATGTATACGGAACCCGGCTGGTAGAACGGCCAGGCTCCCCTGACACAGGAACACAGGGTTTCATGTCTGACACCGATAGCACAGGTGCTGCCCGCGCCGCTGAATTTGAACGCTGGGCCAATGTTTACACCACTCACAAGGCGTTCAGCCACCCCTCCGAGCTGCATGGTGCATTGTGTGGTCGATTGGCGGCCGGTTCCCGTATTCAGGAAGACGAATGGCTGGCCATGGTTTGTGAACAGATGGGGCTTGGCACCCAGGCCATGGAAGAATCCGGGGATCTGGCGCCCTTTATGAATGGCGCCTACCAGACGGCGCTGGCGCAGCTGCAGTCCTCAGACCTCAGTTTTCACCCGCTGCTGCCGGACGACGATTACGCCATTGATCAGCGCCTTGAGGCTCTGGTGGCCTGGGTTCGGGGTTTCCTGGAAGGTATGGCACTGGCGGCCGGAGCATCCCTGGGGCAGGCTCCGGACGAGATTCGCGAGCTGATTGAAGACATGGTGGCCATCAGCCAGTTGTCGGAAGATGAAGAATCGGATGAAGAAAGCGAGCAGCAGTTGCTGGAGATTACCGAATACATCCGGCTGGGTGCTCTGGCGGTGTTTACCGAGTTCAACGAACCGGAAAAGCCGGCTAACACCCCGACCCTGCATTAATCTGGAGACATCATGACCTCAATGATTTCCATGAAAGAGTTTGCCGAGCGCCGGCGCAAGTTGATGGACCGTATGGCGCCAGACAGCATCGCGATTTTGCCGGCGGCCCCGGAACGGGTCCGAAACCGGGATGTGCTGCATCCGTTTCGCCAGGACAGCGATTTCCAGTATCTGACCGGCTTCGGTGAGCCCGAAGCCGTGCTGGTGTTGATTCCCGGCCGTGAGCACGGTGAGGTGGTGCTGTTTTGCAAAGAGCGTAACCCCGAGAAAGAGCTGTGGGACGGTTTCCTGGTGGGGCAGGAAGGCGCCATTGAGCGTTATGGAATGGATGATGCCTTTCCGATTTCCGACATCGACGACATCCTGCCCGGCATGATTGAAGGCCGCAGCCGGGTCTACTACCCGCTTGGCAAGGACCATGCCTTCGATAACCGGGTGATGGACTGGGTCAAGGTTATCCGCAGCAAGGTGCGCGCAGGCGCCCATCCGCCCGGCGAGTTCGTGGCCCTGGAGCACCTGCTGCACGACATGCGGTTGTACAAGAGCGCGGCAGAAGTGAAAGTGATGGCCAAGGCTGGTCAGATCAGTGCCGAGGCCCATTGCCGGGCCATGAAACGGGCGCGCCGGGGTGGTTACGAATACAACCTGGAAGCTGAGCTGATTCACACCTTCATGGAGCACGGTGCCCGCTCGACGGCGTACCCTTCCATCGTGGGTGGCGGTGCCAACGGTTGCATCCTGCATTACATCGAGAACAGCGCGCCCCTGAAAGACGGTGACCTGGTGTTGATCGATGCCGGGTGCGAGCTGGAATGTTACGCCTCGGATATCACCCGTACCTTCCCGGTCAGCGGCCGGTTTAGCCCGGAACAGAAAGCCCTGTACGAAGTGGTGCTGGCGGCCCAGTACGCGGCGATCGATGCCGTACGGCCCGGTAACCACTGGAACCATCCCCACGAAGCGGCACTGAAGGTGCTTACCCAGGGGTTGATTGATTTGGGGCTGCTGTCTGGCTCCCTTGAGGATGCAATTGCCAGCGAGGCCTACAAGCCCTTCTTCATGCACCGGACCGGCCATTGGCTGGGCCTGGATGTTCACGATGTGGGCGATTACAAGGTAGGGGATGCCTGGCGTGAGCTGGAGCCGGGTATGGCGTTGACGGTGGAGCCCGGTCTTTACATCGCGCCGGACAACGCCAATGTAGACGCCAAATGGCGCGGCATTGGTATTCGCATTGAAGACGATGTGGTGGTCACCAAAGAAGGTTGCCGTGTTCTGACCGGCGATGTTCCGAAGACCATTGCCGAGATTGAAGCGCTGATGGCGGACTGACACCGTGACAGACACCCGTACCGATACCGATCTGATCATTGCCGGTGGCGGCCTGGCCGGGGCTACCCTGGCACTGGCGCTGGCGCGAGTGGTGCCTGAGTTACGGGTAACGGTGGTGGAAACCTTTCCGTTGTCTCCGGATGCCTTGCCCGAAGACTATCAGCCCAGTTATGACGCGCGCTCTACGGCTTTGGCCTGGGGCTCACGGCTGATTTTCGAAAACCTCGGGCTGTGGTCGGTACTGGCGGAACATGCCACGCCAATCCATCACATCCATGTGTCGGACCGGGGGCGATTTGGCGCAACCCGTTTGCATGCGCAGGATCATGGCCAGGCAGCCCTGGGCTACGTAGCCGACAACCGCTGGATGGGCCTGAGCCTGATGCGGGCGCTGCTGGACACCTCCGTGAGCTGGCAGGCGCCGGCCGAAGTCACCGGTATGACGCCGATGACTGGTGGCGTCTGCGTCGAGATTCGCAAGGGCGATGAACAGTACAGTCTGACCGGGCAGTGCCTGGTGGTGGCCGATGGCGGCCGCTCTGGCCTTCGGGAACAGCTGGGGTTTGTAACCCGAACCGAAGACTACGGTCAGAATGCCCTGATTGCCAACGTCTCCACCAGCGACTCGCACGGGTTTACCGCCTTTGAACGCTTCACCGAGGCGGGCCCGATGGCCTTGTTGCCCCATGGCTCGCCGGTGACGGCGGAAAACCAGTCAGCCCTGGTGTGGACGCTCACCGACAGTGAGCTGGAGCAGGTACTGGCGCTGTCCGATGACCAACGGTGCCGGGCCTTGCAGGAGCGTTTTGGCTGGCGCCTGGGGCGCTTTACGCGGATAGGTGAGAGCCATTATTACCCGTTGAAACTGATCACGGTGGATGAAGCCGTGCGCCCGGGCGTTGCCCTGGTGGGTAATGCGGCCCACGCGCTGCACCCGGTAGCCGGGCAGGGGTTTAACCTGGCCCTGCGTGGGCTGATGACCCTGGTGGAGCAGTTCCAGCGGGCGGTGGACCAGGGTACGCCTCTGGGTGATCTGTCGATCCTGGGTGAGTATCAGCGTCTGCACCGGCAGGACTGGCAGCAAACCGTGCAGTTTTCGGATTCCCTGATTCGTGTGTTCGGGCAATCATTGCCACCTCTGGCGGCCGCCCGGGACGCGGGCCTGGTAGGTCTGGATCTGGTGCCCGGCGCCAAGCGCTGGTTTGCCCGCAAAGCCATGGGCACCGGTGGCCGTAAACCCGTTGTTTCCCGTGCCGATTGTTCGAAGGAGCCTGCCCGCAATGACCAGTGATTCCGGCAATTCGCAGATGGATATCCTGATTGTGGGTGGAGGCATGATTGGCTCAGCACTGGCCCTGGGGCTGTCTCGCCAGGGCTGGCAGGTCGGGTTGATTGAAGGTGCCACGGCAGCAGAGCTGGTTGCACCGGCGGCCCCGGCAACCGACGTGAACGACTTTGAGCCCCGCGTCAGCGCTATCTCCCTGGCCAGCCAGCGCCTGCTGGATGAGCTGGGTGCCTGGCGGCGGGTGCAGGGCAGTCGCCACTGTGGCTATCGCCAGATGACGGTGTGGGATGGTGACGGCACCGGGCGTATCCATTTTGATGCAGCGGAGCTGCACGCCAGTTCACTGGGCACCATTGTTGAGAACCGGAGCATTGTGCGCGCGCTGTTTGAAGAACTCGCTGACAGTGGCGTTACCCTGTTTGATGGCGTCCGGGTGAAGGCCTGGCATGGCCGTGACGGTGTTGAGCTGGAAGACGGTCGGCGCCTGAATGCCCGCCTTGTGGTCGGAGCCGACGGCGCCTTGTCTCGCTTGCGGCAATGGAGCGGCCTGGCCACGCGGGAATGGGATTATGACCAGCAGGCGATTGTGTGTACGGTTCGCACCCGTCAGTCGCACCGCTATACCGCGTGGCAGCGCTTTTCGCCAACGGGGCCGTTGGCCTTTTTGCCGCTACTGAACGAAGCCGGCGACGACCATTTCTGCTCGATTGTCTGGTCTCAGGATACGCTGGAAGCCAAACGCCTGATGGCGCTGGACACCGAGGCGTTTCGGCAGGCGTTGGGCGTTGCCATTGAGCAGCAACTGGGTGAGGTACTGGAGGTTTCCGGGCGTTTTGCCTTCCCGCTGCGCCAGCGCCACGCCAAGGACTATGTTACCGACGGCCTGGCCCTGGTTGGGGACGCCGCCCACACCATTCACCCGCTGGCGGGCCAGGGTGCCAACCTGGGCTATGGCGATGTGAGGGCCCTGCTGGAAGAGCTGGCCCGGGCCAAGGCCCGCAACCTGTCCCCGGACGATGCCCTGGTGCTGGCCCGCTACCAGCGTCGCCGGAAAGGGGAGAATCTTACCATGATGGCTGCGATGGAAGGCTTCAAGCAGCTGTTTGCCCGGGACGAGCTGCCGGTTCGCTGGTTACGGAATACCGGCATGCGTTGGTTTGAGAAGCTTGCCCCACTAAAGAAACAAATCGCTGCCCGGGCAATGGGCGTTACGGATTAGATCTTTTTTTGATGACTGGTGTTATACGCGTCGGAACTAAGCCTCTAAGGAAGGTCTGAATAACTGCTGATATTTGCCCATCTTGGGTTTAAACGGCAAAAAATCGAAGATTCAGACACTATTTTCCCTTTATTTGTGTGTTT